>JAUIJW010000169.1 GCA_030431085.1 Bacteroidia bacterium | reverse complement strand
AAAGCAAAGCCATTGGTTTTATAATTTTCATTGTCGCCTTGGTCTTCATATAAATAAAACGAACCCGTTTCTCCAGGAAAGACCCTTATGATCAAATGGTTAGGAATGTCCTGTAGGTTAGAAATTTTAGGATACATGGGAATGATAGAACCTTCTTTAATAAAGAGAGGTAATTCTTTAAGCATATAATTTTTGTTTACAACTTTTCCACCTTCAAATCTTTCTCCAGTAGACCATTGGTGCCAGATGCCTTCTGGTAACCACACTTGGTGTTCAACAATTAAATCATCACCTGTTGGCTGATAAATTGGAGCAAACAACATTTGATCGCCATACATGTATTGGTACTTAAACTCATAGGCTTTTTCGTTTTCTGAATAGTCATAATACATTGGTCGGCAAAGCGAAATACCTTCGTCATAGGCTTTTCTTGCCATCGTGTAAGTATATGGAGCCATAGCATACCTGAGGTTTAATAAGTCTAACATATGTGGAAGTTCGTTGGGGAACATCCAAAAGCGTCTTTCTATCGAAGAAATTTTTGCACTATGCGTCCTTAAAATTGGATTGAAAATACCAAATTGTAACCATCTCGTATATAATTCTGCATCGCCATCTAAATCTCCAGAAGCATGACCACCAATATCATGACTCCAATAGCCATAGCCTACATTTGATGCTGTATGTGTAAAATAAGGCTGATACTTTAACGATTCCCAGGAGATTTTATAATCGCCAGAAAAACCAATAGGGTATCGATGATTTCCTAAGCCACCCCATCGGTGAAAAATCATTGATCGCTTGCTGGAGTCTTGATCCATGTTAGAAAAAAAAGTATAGTTTAACCACCATGTATTACTTAGGTTTTCGACTACTTTACTTTTAGGGTATTGCTGCCAGTCTAGCCACCAGAAATCAACACCCCAATTTTCGTAAGGTTTTAAAATGGTATTGAAATAAGTTTGAGCCCATTTTTTTTCTGCCATACGGTAAGGGATCCAATCTTTTTTAGCTGTGTCAAAGTCATAGGCTTTGGCAAAATCTTTGTATTGCGATTCTAAGGCTGCAATGCCAGATGCAGGATGCAGGTTGAGTGCTGTTTTTAAATTTTCTTGGTTGGTCTATTCCATAAATTTTTCAGGTTCCGGAAACAAGGCTTTATTCCATGTATAACCTGTCCAACCTAACAATTCGTCAAATGGATCTCTTTGAGGATTTTTAATATCCTTTAAACCTCCATGAGTTAGATGCCAGTCCATGTCTATAATCAAAACATCAATAGGAATGTCATAGCGTCTAAAATCTGCTACTAAATCTTTAAACTCTCTATCCGAATAGGCCCAGTATCTCGACCACCAGTAGCCGAAGGCATATCTTGGAGGCATAGGAATCTTTCCTGCAATAGTGGTGTAATTCTTTAAAGCTTTTTTATAATCGTAGCCATAAGCGAAAAAATACCAATCGTGTTCATTCGCATTTTTAGTTTTGGACACCCACTTCCATTCGGAGTCATCAAACAAAAAGGTTGACGTATCATTTAATAAAAACCATCCGTCTTTAGATAAAATACCATCTTCTAATGGAATAGCGGTTCCATCCCATGTTTTGTCACCGTTATAAGCGTCAAGCGTTCTTGTGGTTCCTAAAAGGTTATCGCTGTTCTTCATCCCAGATCTCCAGACTACAGGTTTATTATTCATTTTAAATGAAATCTCGAGGTTAGACTCGGAAAAAGCTGATGAATCTTTTTTATAGCGAAGCCTTAAAGCTTCCGTTTGAATGACAAGCCATTTCCCTTTGTTTTTTACCTTAAATTTTGGAACTTCTGTATTTCTGTTAATAATCGTAAAAGATGCTCTGTCTTCGAATGTTTTATCACTATCCCATTCCATTCTGATGACTTCTGGACTTAGAACTGTAAAGCGAGCATTACCCGAGGTGATCACAGCATTTGTATTTGCTTTAGGCTGTTGAGAAAAGGCATTAAATTGAATTAAAACGACTAAGAAAATAGCGGTTAGAAATCTTAAAGACATGAGTTTGATTTATTGGTTTAGAAAAATTGTTTTATTGAGCTCTGCACTTTTTTTAGCAGCATCGAGAATTTCCACAACCAGCATGTTATTATCCAGAGCATTTAAGTCAAAAGGGTTTAATTGTATCTCATTTTTTACAACAGCAGCAAAAAGCGCAAAGGGGTCGTCTAAAGGTGCTTTTCTTTCTTTTAAATTCATGACTTCCTCTTTGTAGCCATCATAACCTTCAGAAATACGTAAGCGTAGATCGTTTCTGTTGTCTGCATAAATGACACCATTTTCGCCATAGATTTCCATGTCTTTTCTACCTATTGGCCAGTTCCATGAACCCTGAATAACGGCAACGGTTTCATCGTATTGTAAAATAATTACCGATTCGTCGTTTACTTTTGGGTTGTTTTCGGCTTGTAATTGCTGAGTGATGGCAGTCACACTATTTGGTCGTTTGCCATCCATCATCCATGTTAAAATATTTACGCCATAACATCCAAAATCTACTTCAGCTCCACCACCATTTTGTATTGGATCGGTGAGCCAATCTAAAAATTCTTTATTGATTCCAATTTTTTTAGGCCCTTTATGTCCATCATGAACCATTACTTTCCTTAGCGCTCCAATGGCATTATCCTCTTTGAAGAGTTGATAAGCTTTGTGTGTTGTAGGATACCAAGTTGTTTCATAATTAGTGAGTAAATAAATATTATGCTTTTTAGCTAGGGCTTCCATTTTTTGGGCATGTTCTAGACTTACCGCAAGAGGTTTTTCGACCATGACGTGGATGCCTAGTGGTGCTGCAGTTTCTACAACTTCTAAATGCTTGTATATGGTTCCAAATGCTGTAACCGCCTCAGGTTTGATATGATTTAGCATGTCTTGCATACTTGGATAAACAATATCCATTGAAAAATTATGCTGTTTGGCATAACGCTCAGCAAGTTCTTTATTAGGTTCTACTATGGCTACAATTTCTATGTCACCTCTAGGTTCGCTCCCAAATATCCAGTGCACATGAGTATGAGTTAAACCAATAACACCTACTTTTAAGCGCTGCTTTTTGTTTTGTGAAAAAGAATGTATGGAGACCAGAAACATTAGAAGTAAAGTATGTATAGAAAATTTCATGATTTATTTTTTTCAAATATATTTATCTAAAGTTTAAATTAATCAAGAGATAACCCTCTAGGTTTAATCAATTTTAAATATTTATATATGAAAAAGTGAACTATATGTCCATCATAGACTTTCTGCGTACTTTTATTCTAGTAGAATCTTATTAGCGATTATCAAATCTAAGCTATTTATTCTTTCAGAAATTTTAGTGTATTTCCGTTTTCAAGTTTCAAGAAGTACATTCCTTTGACAAGATTTTGAACGTTAATTCTTTCGCTGTTAGATACGGTACCTCTAAAAACCTCTTGTCCTAATTGTGAATACATAGTGAAATTTTCTTTAGAAGTTAATCCATTGACGTGAATAACATCTGATGTTGGATTTGGATAAAGTACTATGTTATTTTCCTTATCAAAATTATTAATTGAAAGTGTAGTTAAATCAAATTTCGAAATTTTACCTGGAACTGGAGAAGAAAAATATAAGTCAGTACCGCTGATTATTATGCTATTTGGTTGTGTTGTATTTACAACATCAGAAATTACTGGCGTCGCATCGTTTAAGTTTATTCTAGAAATTTTATCTGCATTAGTTTCTACAATGTACATATATGGACCATCGATTGCTAAACTAATAGGAGTAATTACTCCGGTTACAACATCGGTGAGTGTTGGTGTACTGTCATTTAGGTCAATTTTAGAAACTCTATTTTCGTTTCTTATCGCGATATATAAAATACTTCCGTCAAGTAATAGGTCAAAAGGACCATCTATCCCTGAAAGTACATTAAAAACTGATGGCGTAGAGGCTGTAACATCTATTTTGGAAACCAAATCTCCTGTAAATTGTGCAAAATAAAGCTCATTTCCGAAAAATTGCATGCTGCGAGGATTTAATAGTCCTGAAATCAATAGCGTTGATGTTGGTGTTGGTTGGCTAAGGTCTATTTTAAGGATATTGCCTTGACTAGCTTCTGTAACATATAGATTTGTGCCGTCATATGCCATTCCATAAGGATTATCTATGCCTGTTATTACATCGCTAGCCATTGGAGAGGTTGAGCTGGTATCTATTTTTGAAATTTTACTTCCAGAAAACTCTGCTACATAGAGTTCGTTACCAATAAGGATTATTTTACCGGGATCAATTAGACCACTAACAACATCGGTAGTTTGAGCAAAGTTTTTTGATATTAGAATTGTACAAAACAATATCAAAGCGATAATTTTTTTCATAATAATTCAGATTTTTAAAAGTATTTTTTAAAAAATTTAGTGTGAAGTTAAACTAATTTTTAGAATAAACCAGTGTAAAATCAGGAATTATAAAACTTGATATTGTGTAACTAACTGTTTTTGAATTGCTTTAAATAAAAGTACCTTGGGCGGGAATCGAACCCGCACTTCCGAAGAAACTGGATTTTGAATCCAGCGCGTCTACCAGTTCCGCCACCAAGGCATTTCAAAGAAGAATGCAAATGTACTATTAAAAATATAATCTATCATAATAAAATTAAAACTTTAAAACGTAGAAGGAGAATATTCTTTAGTGTTGTGATTTTGCATAAGAGTTTAAAGTTATGCTTTGTGAAAGTGATTGTAGAAATCAACGCATTAAACAATAACTTAAAGTGTATCTCCTTATAAACTTTGGACATGGCAACCTTTCTTTATATACCAATAACTATCGGCTAACTTACAATCAGCTCTTCACATTAAAACCTCGTTGCTCAAAATCCCTTAAATTGGTTTCGAATGGAATAGTTAAATACATCCCTAAAAATAATCTTATTACCAAAATAAATATTTACTTTTGCATTTTGTAGAAAAATAAGTAAAAACATAGCTTATGTCTGATAAAGATAAGGTTGCAAAAATATTTCCCTGTTCGCAAAGTGAGGTTTTGGCTCAATCTATTGCGGACCATTATGGGATGTCTCTTGGTAAAGTAAATCGATTAGAATTTAGTGATGGTGAATTTCAACCATCCTTCGAAGAATCAGTTCGTGGAGCAAGAGTTTTTATCATTGGATCTACGCATCCATCTTCTGATAACCTTATGGAGATGTTGTTGATGCTAGATGCGGCAAAACGATCTTCTGCCAGACATATCACGGCTGTAATGCCTTATTTTGGTTGGGCACGCCAAGATAGAAAAGACAAACCACGTGTTCCAATTGCTGCAAAAATGATTGCAAAAATGCTTGAAAT
>JAUIJW010000168.1 GCA_030431085.1 Bacteroidia bacterium | reverse complement strand
CATTATCTTTCATACTATGTTCTTATTATGCTTTCTATACAATCTCACATTAACACTTCTAGCCACATAAATAATTTTTAAGCCTTAATTATTATTTCTAATCGATATAAATACTATTCCTCAAAATCAATCTATTACAATGGGTCGTTGATGTAATTTATATTTTTTACCAAACCCTGAGTTATTCGGTTTATAGGCACCAACAATATCAACATTGGCTTTTTCAGGCACTTTTTTATCCAATGACCAATATATTGCATTCAACGCTAATCGCCTCATATTCTCGTCTTTCCAATCATAAGGATGACCAAGGGTTGTAAAAAAAACTTTAGCTGTTTTACCAGAATTTCCTGTATAAGTTTTAGTCCAAGCAACAGGGTTCGTTAAAGGAAATTTATCAAGTTCATTGTTCATCTGGTGGTTAGACTTTAATGAAGTGCCTTTTAAGAGAAGCTGACAATCTCCATTAAGTTTCCAATCACCCCCCTCTACATGATACAACCAAGAATAGGCATAAAACGGTTTTACTTGATTTAAAATATTTGAATTCACCTCATATAAATCTACTTTAGTTAGAGGTTTATGACCATCATCAAAATGACCATGATGAGTGATCCATTGCTGGCCAAAAACTTTAGCGGGCCATTGGTTATTCATTCTAGATAAAGTACTATCTTCTTCATACTTAAACGCATGTGTACTGGTTCTAAAACCTATCATTGGCTTACCACTTTCGGCATAATCAGTAATATATTTTAATTGGTGCTCTGGAAGTGCTCTAAATCGAGTAAACAAGACCATTAAATCCGCTGTTTGCAGTGCTTCCAATCCTTGAATATGGTCTTTTCTATTGGGATCAATAGTTCCCAATGAATCTACCGAAAAGCACAAGGTGATTTTGGCGTTTAACTCTCTTTTTACAATCCGAGCCATCATGGGCATAGACTCTTCCGATCTATATTCCTCATCTCCCATTATAAAAACGATATGAGGCTGTTCTGCTTTTTGGGCTGCTAATTTACTGGATACTATTACTAGAATCACAAATGCTAAAAATCTGAAATTTTGCATAATTTTACTTTAATTCTTTAGATTGATAAAACCCTTCTTTATCAGCAATAGCTTCTCTTACAGATTTTACCGTTTCAGGGCTTACGGCTGAGGCTTGATTACCAAAATCATTTCGCACATAGGTAAGCACCGCTGCTAACTCTTCATCAGATAATATTCCTTCAAAAGGAGTCATCGGCACCTGACCGGGATATGTTTTACCTAATACTTCAATTGGACCTTGTAATCCTTTTAATGTTAATTTAATCAAAGTTTCTACATCTCCTAAAACCCACTCGCTTCTAGCCAGAGGGGGAAATTTTGAGGCTTCCAGTCCCTTACCATCTGGTTGATGGCAAGTACCACAAAATCCTTCTTTCTCATAAATTACCTTACCCTTTGCATATACCTCTTTTAAATTATCTGAAAGGTGATCAGGGTAAATAATTTCTTCTTTTTCTACAAGTACCTTTCCATTTATTCGATGTTGCACAGCTAAGAAAGTATCTAACATCCAACTATCCAATTCCTTTTCTGAAACAATATCTAAAATAGTCTGTGCATCTTCCTTTTTCAACCATGAAGCCGCTACTATGGCTTCTAATCTTACCCTTCCATGAGTGTCCTTCGCTGCCTTCTGCAACAAATCCAATTGATTATCTAGTAAATGTCCATTATATCTCACTGCTCTTACTGCCGCTGCTCTTACTTTATAATCATTGGCATTTAATAATTGACTTAATAGTGCCTTATCTATATTATTTAACCCCCAACTAACCCAAAGAGCTTCTAACAAATAATGTTCGTATTGCTCATCAGATTTATCTAGATTATTCACCCAATCTTTTAATAATTCCAAAACCTCATTCTTATTCTTTGATCTCAATGCTCTTTTCGCCCTATAACGAGTTCTATACTCGGGATGTTTTAGCATTTCCATAGTTTCATCTATACTTAATCGAGTAAAATCTATAGGTTTTAGCAATGGCCTTCGAGGATAGGTTAATCTGTAAATTCTGCCATGTGCGTGATCTCGAAATGGATCTCTCGCATTATGTTGCATATGACCCACCAGCATATTATGCCAATCAACTATATACAAGCTCCCATCTGGTGCAAATTCAAGATCGACTGGTCTAAAATTTTTATCGTCAGACCAAATTAAATCCTGCCTGTGCTTGGTTTTGTAACCGGTGCCATCATCTTCAATTTGATGCTGTTTAACTCCTAAATATCCAATGGCATTACCAAGAAGTATATCCCCTTGAACATCATCAGGAAAATGCCTGCTTGATACAAATTCTAATCCTGAAGTTGGTCTTACTTTATGAGGATCAGGTGCTAAATCTTTCGATTTTGGTGAAAAAACACCATATTGAGGTTTAATACTGCTAGGCATCATCCATCGAATTGATGGATTCGATGTTTCGAGAAAGAAATCTTGCCCCCATTGATCAAATGCAATACCCCAAGGGTTTGGGATAGAAACTTGTACCACACGTTCTAATTGATGTCGGTTTGTATTATATCTATAAAACCCTCCATTCGTTCCTCTAACGGTGCCATATGGAGTCTCCACATTGGTATGTAAAAACACCCCTTCCCCCATATAAATCGCCCCTGAGGGGTCTGCACAAAATGCACTAATAAGGTGGTGGGAATCATGAGTGTCGAAACCACTTAAAATAATTTCTTTTTGATCTGCTTTATCATCCCCATCAGTATCTTTTAATAAAACTAAATTAGTTCCTTGAGAGAGATATATTCCATCTGATGCCAACTCAAAACCAACAGGAATATGTAAATTATCAGCCCAAACTTTACTAATATCTGCTTTTCCATCATGATTGGTATCTTCTAAAATTATTAGTTTATCATTGGGTTTGTTATCTCCTGGTTTATAATGTGGATAAGATGGCATTACGGCCACCCACAACCTACCGGCATCATCAAAAGATATTTGAACAGGGTTGGCCAACTCTGGGAAATCTTTTTCCGAGGCAAATAGTTCTATTTGATAACCCTTTGCCACATGTATTTGATCTAAGGCATCCTGCCCATATAGATATTCCCCACCTCTACCGTAATCACTTGGGTTGTAGTTGGATTGAACTTCGGGTAAAATAGAGGTTTTAGCATCGGCCTCTTTTAAATTTTTGATTTTCCCCTGAACTGCATCCCAAATTGCAGAATCACGGATTGCAGTCATCTCTCTAATTTTCTTTAATTCAAAAGGATAGTTATCAGGGCCATAAGGATCGTACCTTCTACCAAAAACATGTACCCCATTTGGTATTTTATAATCATTATGCCACATCCAGTTTTTTTCTATTACAGCATTATGAACTAATTCTTTATGAGCATCATTTTTGTTGGTCCCAAATAATTTATCTACTAAATAATTTGATAACAATTCATAACCCGCTTCATTTAATTGCATACCATCAATGGTAAGTTTTTTATTGGTTACATACCAGGTTAAAGATGCTGAAAACAAATCAACAACGGGAACATTATTGGCCATGCCGACCATTTTCATGGCTTCTACATATAAGGCCAAATTCTTGTTTTCTTCAACCCCATTAGGAACATCAATCTCTTGAGATAAATCTTGATAAGCAGTTGGAGTAATTAATACCAATTGTGGACTGCCATGACCATTATATTGCTGCTTTTTAGTGTGCTTAATAAAAGCTTCAAGTTCTGCCTTGAAATTATCAATACCATCTTCTCCGTTAAATGACTCACTAAATCCGAAAAAAGCTAATAGAATATCCGCCCTTAAATCCTCTAACCATTCATCTGGGTATTTGAAAAATCCTTCGCTATTAGAATCTTTTGCAAGCTCATTTTTAAACTTGTTAGCGCCCTCAAAAGCCCATGGGGTATTCCTTCCAGCATGTGGCCTAAAACCTGGGGTATTACCCCCTCTTGCCATATTTCTTATGATTAAATTCCTATCAGGAAATTTTAAATAAACATTCGTTTCAAAATGCCCATAATTCATCATTCTTGACGCTAGATTATTTCCAATAATTACAATATGGTCATTCTCTTGAACCTCTAGCATGGGTTTAGTCTGCTCACACGAAGCAAAGGTTGTAAGTAATATTAATAAGACAATTTGGATTTTAATTTTGTACATACAGGATCTAAAAATAGAGTTAAATTATATTCTTACTTAAACATTCTTTATAAAATTATGATTTAATAATTTTTATAAATACATTATTTCAAATTTATTTAGGCATCTTATTGATATTGGAAACTATTAATATTCATCTAAATACCTATTCTAAACATAAAGTGCCTTGAATATATTCAAGGCACTTTAGCGAATAAATTAAATTTCTTTACCAGTATTCTTACTTACCTAAAAAAGTAACATTTAATATGGCTGCCGGATTTTCATTTCTACCAGCCTTTTCATCGTGTTTATAAATGATATAAATATTCTCAACTTTATTAATATCTTTATTTAACTTTAACATCGCAGCACCACCTTGAGAGCCTTTTTGAGGTTTTGACATACTTCCTTTTCCAATCAATTCACCTTCTGGACTATTTAATCTCACCTCAAAATTCAAACCTACATTGGGTGCTTCTTGCCAACCGATTGGGATCATAATTGACTTTACCCCTGTAAGATCAACCTTCTCTAAGGCCAACCATGAAGTTTTGTTTGGTATCAATAATAAATTCATTCCATTGAATGTAATGATTTGCATACCTTCATTTTTAGTGGTGTCATTAAACAGTACAGTATTGGACTTAAGAATTATTCTTTTAGATCCAATTAAGGGCTTAATATTAGCTTTTCCATTATCAGTATAACTAGCGGTAATAGCCATAGCAATAGCGCCTTTATTTGGCTGAGGAATAATTGTTCCTTTTGATGGAAGCGATTCTTTTTGCTCATCATGACCTGCTAAAGATTGAATGTAAACTGCAATCTGCCTAGCATCTTCTTGGCTTAAATCTGGATGTGCTGGCATAGTAACTTCTCCCCATACCCCATTACTATCGTTAATAATTTTATCTTTTAAATATTTTTCTACATCATTTTGCCCTTTATATTTTGTAGAGATCTCCATAAACGTAGGGCCTATAGATTTTTCATTCTCCTTATGGCATGCCTTACAATCCATAGACAGCGTCATGGCCTTACCTGCAACAGATGCAGAAACCTTTTGATGCCCTAGCGACATTGATACTTCATCTAAACTCTCTAAATAATCTACGGTTACGAAAATACGTTTATCATCTATTGATTCATCTTCATCTTTTACTTTAACCTCATAATTTATAGG
>JAUIJW010000167.1 GCA_030431085.1 Bacteroidia bacterium | reverse complement strand
CTAAATTATATGGTTGACTTTGTTTTTGAGAAAAAGAAATTTGAATGAATAGAAGAGAGGCGAAGAGTAAAAATTTAGGCATAAAAAGAAATTGAGCTTTAAGGTTATACTCAACGTATAAATTTATAAGTTATTGAATAGTGTTCTGTTTTTTTACAACTAAAATCTTATAAATTTTTCAATCTTATTATTTTTTAGGTAATGGTTAATGGTCTTGGTATAATTTAAACCATTTTTTGCGGGGGTGATTAACTCTTTTAAAACACTTAAATGATTAATTTGATAATTTAGGTCTGTAAAAGTAAATCCTTGATACTCATTATTTTCAATTAATATTACAGATTTTTCATCTAAAGATCTTCCCTTGTCAATGAGTAGCATATTATTATTACTAAATTCTTCAAAAACTAATTTACCGTTTCTTAACCGATTGTATTTAGGCGAATGAAGATGCGTTTCTTCAAGCCATTTAATTTCGGCAATTAGTGCATTTCCTGTAAGTTCAAAACTCACAGATGACATTTGTTTTCTCAGGGCTTTTTTACTCTTTGAAGGATCTAAAAATAATTTGTTCACCTCTTTATAAATAGACTTAGCTCTACCGATATAGATAATTTTACCTTTATAGTCATGAAAATAAAACACACCTGTTTTTTTAGGAAGTTCGTCAAGTAGATTAAGTAATCGTTGGCTAAGGTCTCTATTATTTCCAGTTTTGATGGTTTGCTTTACAATGCCTTTTTCGCTGTCTTTCGCTAATAAAATTTCGAATAGTTTAAGGGTTGCCATGGCATCACCATTTGCACGATGTCTATCGCTAATCGGAATTCCTAAATTTCTACAGAGTTTACCTAAACTATATGTTTCTTTATTGGGGATGAGTTTTTTGCTCAATTCTACAGTGCAAAGAGTAGGCCGCTCAAAATCAAAACCTAGCCTTCTAAACTCGGTTTTTAAGATTCTATAATCAAAATTAGAGTTATGAGCTACCAGAACACAATCTTTTGTAATCTCAACAATACGTTTCGCTACTTCATAAAACTTAGGAGCATTTTTAAGCATTTTATTGTTAATTCCAGTTAGTTGAACCACAAAAGGTTGTATGTCTCTTTCTGGATTAATTAAACTTACAAAGCAGTCTACCACATCAACACCATCAAATTTTTGAATGGCTATTTCTGTAATACCCTCTTCGTTGTATTTACCCCCCGTAGTTTCTATATCTACAATTGCGTACAAATTATGAGGTTTAATCAAGTTTAAGTCTTTCTTCTCTATTGGCCAATTCCCATGCTGTATAGAATACCAATTTGGCTCTATGAGCTAGTAATTGGTATTCGATTTTATCTGGAGTATCCGTAGGTTTATGATAGTCTTTATGCGTACCGTTAAAGTAGAAAATAACAGGAATGTTATTTTTAGCAAAATTATAATGATCAGATCTAAAATAGAATCTGTTTGGGTCGTTATCAGAATTATAAGTATAATCTAACTTAAGTTGAGTAAAGGCAGTATTATTAGCTTCAGATATTCGATGAAGTTCTTTGCTTAGCTTATCGGCTCCTATCAGGTAAACATATTCTGGTTTATTTTTATGTTTTTTATCTATTCGGCCAATCATATCAATATTGAGATTGGCTACAGTATTTTTTAATGGAAATACGGGGTGTGTTGTGTAATATTTTGAACCTTTTAATCCAATTTCCTCTCCTGTAAAATGTAAGAATACAATACTTCTTTTTGGAGCATGCCCTTTTTCTTTGGCGATTTGAAATGCCTGAGCAATTTCCATCACGGCAGCGGTACCCGAAGCATCATCATCTGCACCATTATAGATCGTTTCTCCATCTTTTCCTAGATGATCATAATGGGCTGAAATTACGATATACTCCTCTGGTTTTTCAGAGCCTTCAATATAGGCGATTACATTTTCAGAATCATTTTTAATAGCCTTGCCGAGATATTGTTTCGGAATATTCTGTAAATAATCAGGGTAATCTATTGGTGCTTGTAATTGATAATGCTCATAATAATCTGCAATATAATTTGCAGCAATTTTCTGCCCTTTTTCTCCGGTGGCTCTACCTTGCAAAGCATCTGAAGCTAAAATAAGTACGATATCTTTAACATCTTGGCTGGTAATGGTAGAGGCAAATTTTGTTTTAAGCCCTACTTCATTAACGTTAACTTTAGCAGTTTTGCTACTACTACAAGAAATGAGCAAAGTAGTTACTACAATAACAAAAATCCTTTTCATATTCTTCTAAGAATTAAATTTTCTCCAAAATAAGACAAAATTTTAGAGCGAACCTTTATTTCATTAAAAATTGTTCTTTTTTCTTATCGAAATAAATACGATTTGAATCGAACAGCGAGTTAATGTGATCGTTTTCAATTAAGGCTTTAGGATGCCCTTCAAGGGTGTTAGAGCTGGTCATCAGCCATAGTTTATCTGCCATTTGTAATGCTAACTGAATTTCGTGTGTTGAAATTAATATGCTTTTTCCTAGTTGATGAGCTAATGTTTTAAGTGTTCTAAATGTTTCAAATTTATGTTGAATGTCTAAATGAGATGTGGGTTCATCTAAAACAATCAATGCCGTGTCTTGTGCCAAAGCTCTACAGATCATCACTCTTTGTAATTGCCCATCACTTAATTCACTACATTTTTTATGTACAAGTTGCTCTATGTGGCAATACGTAATAGCTGTACTTATTTTATCTTTATCAGTTGCTGTTAGTTTTCCAATCCAATTGGTATAGGGCTGCCTGCCTAAAGCGACCAATTCATAAACAGTTAAGTTACTTGGGGGGAGTTTTTCTGTAAAAACCACACTCATTATTTTAGAAATTTCTTCTGATTTATAGGACTTTATTGATTGTTGATTGAGATAAACCATTCCCTCAATAGGGGGAATAATATTGGTGATTGTTTTTAACAAGGTAGATTTGCCAATACCATTTTTACCTATGATACAAGTTATACTACCTTTTTGTAATGAAAGATTTAAATTATTAGCAATAAGAGTGTTATTTTTATTATGCCTATATCCTATGCCTAATTGTTCAAGTCTTAATATGTCATTATTCTGAGTCATAATTACAAGGATATTTTTCTTTTTTTTAGTAATAACCAAATAACTACTGGGGCACCAAATAAAGAAGTAACAGCATTAATAGGTAAGGTAAATTCACTTAGTGGAAGTTGCGCAATAGTA
Source organism: Bacteroidia bacterium (assembly GCA_030431085.1). GTDB lineage: Bacteria > Bacteroidota > Bacteroidia > Flavobacteriales > Flavobacteriaceae > Lutimonas. The sequence goes on along the minus strand of JAUIJW010000167.1, from coordinate 2,165 downwards.
TCGCAGATAAGCATAATTATAGCTCCAATTAAAGCTACAGCGCCTAGTAATATTTTGTGGTTGGAGGTGTTAAAAATAAGCTTAGTAATATGTGGAGCAGCTAGGCCTACAAAGGCTATAGGGCCAGAAAATGCAGTTATAATTCCTGTTAGTATACTGGTTGCTATTAAAATGATGTTTCTAGATTTGGTTAAATTAACTCCTATACTCAGCGCATAATTTTCTCCAAGAAGTAAGCTGTTTAATGGTTTAATAGCAGGTATAACTAAGATAATGCCTAAACCATAGATTAATGCCAATAAGGCTACTTCATGCCATGATAGGTTACCTAGGTTTCCAAAACTCCAAAACAAATATTGTTGTAAACTTTCTGCAGAACTAAAATAAGCCAAAATACTAATCACAGAAGCAGTAATGCTCCCAAACATTAATCCAATAATTAATAGGCTCATGGTGTTTTTAACTCTTTGTGCTACAACAATAACGGCAAGTAAAACTAGAAAAGATCCTAGAAAAGCAGCAACACTCAATCCAATATACGAAGAGCTCAATAGGGTTAGAACCCCTCCAAGAGCAGATCCTCCTAAAATTAATAAAGCTACGCCTAAACTTGCCCCAGAACTAATACCTAATACATAGGGACCGGCTAGAGGATTTCTAAATATGGTTTGCATAAGAAGTCCGCTAATAGCTAGTCCAGATCCAACCATAATAGCAGTTAGGGTTTTAGGTAACCGATAATTGATTATAATATAATCCCAAGTTTCATTACCAGATGTACTTGAAAAAATACTTTTAAATAGATCCTGAATAGGTATACCCACAGACCCCAAACTTAAATTAACTAACATTAGTACAATAACTATAATTATGGTTAATGTAAATTGTAAAGTATATGATTTATTTGGTTGCATTGGCGTTAGTCAAGTTTTTCTAAAAAATAAGGTTGATGGTCTGGCAATAGATCTGGATGTGTAATTTTTACTAAATCTTTAAGTACGATATGAGGCATGAGAGGTCCAAGCTCAAAATACAGCATACCTCCAGTATCACCTCTTTTTTTTGAGAAGGTGTAAACCTCATTATTTTTAAAAGCATCGAAATTAGAATAATGTATGTTGGCCTCTTGTAAGTCTTTAAATGAGGTGTATCTGCCTGCTCCAATCCAGTATTCAGCCTTTTTTGCTTTATCAAATACACTTTCAAAGCTGAGAACTAAGCTGCCTTGTCCCTTTGTGTCACTCCATAAATATTGTGTATGAGCATCCTGTAAAAGTTGTGCCATAAAGCTCTCACCAGCAGCTAAGTGCCACTTCCCTTGAAATACTGTTCCGGAAAGAACAGTTGGTGTATTTTTATCTTTTTGAGCCAGAACTTTTGTATTTAAATATTCTTTTTCAATTGTGTTGAATAAACTATCCGTCATGTTGTTTTGATCATAAAGCGCTCCGAAAAGCTTTACCCATTCTGCTCGGCCTAATGGCGATTTTTCTAGCCAATCACTGTTGTAAATCACTGGAATTCCATTTTGAATAAATTTTTGATAAGTTTGTGTGTTTTTACCCATTGAAAAGCCTATGATTACATCGGGTTGTAAGGCTAAAATTAATTCGGTATTAAAATCTAATTCACTGCCTACATTTTTAATATGTCCATCATTGATGAGTTCCCGAGTTTTTGATGAAGAAATATAGTCTGTATGAGGAAATCCAACGAGAGTTTTTTCTTTACCTATGAATTCCAACATAGGGATATGAGTAGTTGAGGTGGCAATAACTTTTTGTAAAGGAATTGTAATTTTTTTTAGATGGTTTAAGCTATCTGGAAGTTTAATATTTTTTCGAGCTAAAACAAATTTTTGACCCTCATTAGCATTAGGGTAAGGGGTGATAATATTTAAAATTGAAAAACTATTAAAGTGTTGTATATCAATATTTTTAGCATACCTTATTTCTGAATTTACTTTAGATAATTCTCTCTTGTTAATTGCATGATTTTTTCCCTTTTTACAAGAAGATGATACTATTAAAATTAGATAAAAAAAGAAGAGTACTCCACGTTTAAAACAAATAAATTGTACTGATGAAATTGTGGTTCGACACATGAATTATTTTTTGGCAAGTTTACGATTTTTTTAAAATCTTTCATTAAAAAAATATAAAAGA
>JAUIJW010000166.1 GCA_030431085.1 Bacteroidia bacterium | reverse complement strand
ATAAAGCAATAGAAAGAATGATAAGCGTAAAATGCTTACTGATAGAATCTGTAAGTGATTGAAGATTCTTTTCATCGTTTTGGGTAAAAACATCTTTGCTCCACAGTTGGGTAAGATAGCTTTGTGATACAGCTTCTAAAACTTCAACCTCAATCGCTTCTCCAGTTTGTTTGCCTCCAGCAAATAATTTGTCACCAGATTTTTTATCTACTGGCATAGATTCACCAGTTACAAAACTATAATCTAAGAGTCCGTTACCTTTTAAAAGAATACTGTCAACAGGTATAATTTCTTCATTTCTAATAAGTAATCGATCTCCTTTTTCAATATCATGAACAGGTATGTTACTCAGTGTTTTATCTTTTTCAATTTTTGTGATGGCAATTGGAAAATAGGATTTGTAGTCTCTCTCAAATGATAAGAAACTATAAGTTTTTTGCTGAAAAAATTTCCCTAGAAGAAGAAAGAAAATTAATCCTGTTAAAGAATCGAAATAACCCTGGCCTGTATTGGCTAGAATTTCGTAAGTACTCCTTAAAAATAAGACTAAAATTCCTAAAGCAATTGGAACATCTATGTTAAGAATTTTTTTACTTAAACCTTGATAGGCCGAAATAAAATAATCTCTCGAAGAATAGACTAAAGCGGGTATAGATAAAGCCATCATGAGACTTCTAAAAAAAGGTTTGTATCTGTCTAACCAAAACTCTTCTAGGGTGAAATATTCTGGAAAAGAGAGTAACATTACATTACCAAAAGCAAAACCGGCCACCGCCAATTGATAGATTAACTTTCTGTTGACTTTAGATTTCTGCGCTTTACCATCTTCTAAACTAATGTAGGGTTCATAACCTATTGAAGCCAATAGTTCTGCCAGTTGTTTTAAAGAAATTATAGAATGTTTAAATGTAATACGTGCTTCCTTTTTAGGGAAATCAACCAAAGCATTATGAACACCTGGATTGAGTTTGTTTAGATTTTCTAATATCCAAATACATGAACTACAGTGAATGTGAGGTATGTATAAATTGATAACGGTAAGTTCATGATCTTTAAATGAAATAAGAGATTGTACTATTTTATCGTTATCAAGGTAGTCAAACCTACCTTTTATTTTTTGAGGAATGGCTCCAGGACTTTTTTCAAAGGTGTAATAGTATGATAATTCGTTAGTGTTTAAGATTTCATACACGGTCTTACATCCGTTGCAGCAAAAAACTTTTTTGTTAAATGAGATACTTTCTCTATCACAATCGGTGCCACAATGAAAGCATTTGTCTGTGCTCATAAATATTTGTTGAGCTTACAAATTTGCCATAAAAATGTAATATAAAAAAATGATAAATGTCATAATTTGCTTAGATTTGCCAAAGAGAAAATTTAATCTATGTCTTTTAGCTGTCGACAATGTGTAATACGTGATTTGAATGCTTTAAATTCAATTAACGCAGAAGAATTAGAAGAGATAAATCGAAACAAGAAATCGCTTCAATTTAAAAAAGGTGATACAATTTTTAGTGAAGGAGCAGCCTTAAAAGGTATTTATTGTTTGCGCAATGGTAAATGTAAATTATCTAAACTTACACCCAATGGTAAAGAGCAAATAGTTAGATTTCTAAAGAAAGGGGAGATTGTAGGGCACAGATCTGTGATTAGTAATTCTGTAGCACATTTAACTGTGACGGCCTTAGAAGATATGGAAGTGTGCTTTATTCCTAAGGATGAAGTTTTAGAGTTGTTTAAGAAAAACGCTGATTTTTCGTTTACATTAACAAAGTCTATTTGTGACGATTTAGATGAGGCCAATTCTAATTTGGCCAATATGGCTCAAAAAACTGTAAAAGAAAGACTGGCAGAAGCTTTGCTTTTTTTTGAAAATATTTTTGGAGTAGACAATGAAGGGTTTATTTCTGTAACCCTAACCAGAGAAGAAATTGCCAATGCTATTGGCACAGCTACAGAGTCTACGATTAGGTTATTGTCAGAATTTAAAAAAGAAGGCTTTATTTTATTAAAGGGTAAGCGGATAAAAGTTTTAGAAAAAGAAAGATTACAACATTTAACAGAAGGATATTAAAAACGAGGCATTTGCCTCGTTTTCTTATTTAAAATTCTTGAATGGTTTTCTTAATAATATTTACGCAGTCCATCAATTGATCTTTAGTCATTACTAACGGAGGTGCAAATCTAATGATATTGCCATGGGTTGGTTTAGCTAAAAGACCATTATCTCGAAGTTTGATACAGATATCCCATGCCGTAGAACTATCTTCAGTATCATCTATAACAATGGCATTGAGCAATCCTTTACCTCGAACCAATTTAATGATGGGATGAGTTGCGGCGAAAGCGCTAAGCTCTTTTCTAAATAATTGACCGAGTTTTTCGGCGTTTTCAGCCAAATTTTCTTCTTGAATAACTTCGAGAGCTGCTGTGGCCACTGCAGCTGCCAATGGGTTACCACCAAAAGTAGAACCATGCTGACCAGGTTTTATGACTTCCATAATATCATTATTGGCTAAAACCGCAGAAACTGGATAAACACCACCAGAAAGTGCTTTACCTAAGATAAGAATATCTGGTTTAACATTTTCGTGGTCTACAGCAAGTAATTGGCCAGTTCTGGCAATACCTGTTTGTACCTCATCGGCAATAAATAGAACACCATATTGTTCACACAAAGCCTTGGCCTTATTGATGTAACCTTCATCCGGGACATAAACTCCGGCTTCACCTTGTATGGGTTCTACTAAAAAACCAGCAATATTTTTAGTGGTTTTTAATGTATTTTCTAAGGCTTCTAAATCATTGTAGGGTACTTTGGTAAAACCAGGAGTGTATGGTCCAAAATTTTTTCTAGCACCTTCATCATTTGAAAATGAAATTACTGTGGTGGTTCTCCCATGAAAATTATTTTCACAAACTACAATTTTTGCTTCATTTTCTGGAACACCTTTTTTTTCATAAGCGTATTTTCTACAAAGCTTAATGGCCGTTTCTACCGCTTCGGCACCAGTATTCATTGGAAGGATTTTGTCGAAACCAAAATAATTAGACATAAATTCTTCGTAAGTGCCTAGTTTGTCGTTGAAAAAAGCTCTTGACGTTAATGTTAATGTTGAAGCTTGTTCTGTTAGAGCATTTATAATTTTAGGGTGGCAATGACCTTGATTTACAGCAGAATAGGCAGAAAGAAAATCGTAATACTTTTTGCCTTCAACATCCCACACAAAAACACCATCGCCTTTCTCTAAAACTACAGGTAGAGGATGATAGTTATGAGCACCATACTTATCCTCTAAAGCCATGGCGTTGGCTGTAGCACTGTTTTTAGTTGTAATCATGAATGTGATTTTAAATGAATATTTCGAAATTCCTTCTTTACGGAGAGAAATCATCCTCATTACAGCAAAATTATCAAAATTTATTGTAAAAAATCATCAATTTAACAAATATCCTGATGTCTCTATACTGGTTTATTTTTCATAACTTATCACACATTTTTAATCAAAAAATATTGAATTATTTAGCACACATATATCTTTCTGGAAACAATCCTAATATAAAAATTGGCGGGTTTATTGCCGATAGTATTAAAGGGAGTGCCTATAAAGAATATCCACAAGAAATACAGGCCGGTATTCTTTTACATCGGCAGATAGATTGGTTTACAGATAATGATAATATATTTAAAACAAGTAAGTTAAGATTGCAAGACCAATACCGTCATTATAAGGGCGTAATCATTGACATATTTTATGATCATTTTTTAGCAGCCAATTGGTCTAAGTTTTCTAATCAACCTTTAATAGAGTTTAGCCAAGATTTTTATGGTTTATTAATAGATAACAAATCTATTTTACCTCCTAAGATTAAACAAATGATGCCCTATATGATAAACGGAGATTGGCTTACCAGTTATGCCACATTAGATGGAATCGAAAGTGTTTTAAACGGAATGAATCGTAGAACAAAAGGAATTTCTAAAATGGATTTAGCGATTAAAGATTTAAAAAAAAATTATCAAGATTTTGATGGAGATTTCAATGAGTTTTTTAAAAAGTTATGTACCTTTTCAAATCAAAAATTAAACGAAATTAATGCGAATTTACAAGGTTAAAATCGGGATATTTATTGCCTTACTGATACTGGTTTCGAGTTGTACATTTAAAACATCTTCTACCAAAAAGAGTAAAGGTGTAGTGGCACAAAAGGCGATGGTTGTTAGTGCAAGACAAGAGGCTTCAAGTATTGGGGTAGATATACTTAAACAAGGAGGTAATGCTTTTGATGCTATGGTTGCCACACACTTAGCATTGGCAGTGGCTTATCCGGTTGCCGGAAATATTGGCGGTGGTGGCTTTATGGTGTATAGGATGAAGGATGGAGAGATTGGAACATTAGACTTTAGAGAGAAAGCACCTTTGGCATCACATAGAGACATGTATTTAGATGCTGACGGAGAAGTAATTCCAGATAAAAGCACCTTAGGAGCTATGGCAGTTGGTGTACCGGGTACTATAGCTGGAGTATTCGAAATACATAAAAAATTTGGAAAGCTACCCTTTACAGATCTTATTCAACCTGCGATAGATTTAGCAAAAAAAGGGGTTGTGGTCACTGCAAAACAAGCCAGGAGTTTGAATTATTATAGAAAATTATTTCTAAAAGCGAATAAAAATACCATTGAACTTGATAAAGAATGGTTTCAAGGCGATACGATTAAATATTTAAAATTGGCAGAAACCTTAGAGCGCATTAGAGATCATGGTAAAGAAGAGTTTTACCAAGGCGAAACGGCAAAAATGCTGGTAGATAGAATTCAGAATTTAGGTGGTATTATCACGCATAAAGATCTAGAATTATACGAAGCAAAATGGCGTGACCCTGTTGTTTTTAATTATAAAAATGCACGTGTTATTTCTATGGCACCTCCATCTAGTGGTGGTATTTGTTTGGCACAAATACTAAAAGGAATAGAACCGTTTGAAGTGTCAAATTATAAGCATAATTCATTAGAGTATATTCAATTATTGACAGAGGCAGAACGCAGAGCATATGCTGATAGGGCCTTTTATTTAGGGGATCCTGATTTTGTAGATATTCTGGTAAACCAACTTATATCAAATAGTTATATCAATAAAAGAATGGCTAATTTTTCTTGGCATCAAGCCACACCGTCGCATGAAGTTGGTCACGGTAATATAGAGGTTACAGAAAGTGATCAAACTACACATTATTCTATTGTAGATTCACATGGTAATGCAGTGGCTGTAACCACAACACTAAATGGTGGTTTTGGTTCAAAGGTTTATGTGGAGGAGGCTGGTTTTTTTCTCAATAATGAGATGGACGATTTAAGTGCTAAACCTGGTGAACCCAATATGTTTGGATTGATTGGTGCAGAAG
>JAUIJW010000165.1 GCA_030431085.1 Bacteroidia bacterium | reverse complement strand
ACCAGTACCTATTTCTAATACTTTTTCTCTTTTTTTTATAGCTAATGTTTCCGTTTGAAACGCTACAGTATAGGGTTGAGAAATGGTTTGTTTGGAGCCTATAGGAAAAGGTTTGTCTTCGTAAGCAAATTTATGAAGCGCATTATCTGGAATAAATAAATGACGAGGAACTGTTTCTATAGCCTTTAAAACCTCAGGGTCTTTTATTCCTTTTTCTCTTAATATATCAGCTAGTTGCTTTCTTAACCCTTTATGTCTATATGTATCTGTCATTTCAATTAATTGGTTAGCAAAATAAGTAACAAAGCACCATATTTTTTACTATTTATATTAGCTTATTATTAAAGATGAGCTGTTAATAAGAAATATATTGCATACAATACTTGCGTAATCTATGCTTTATTTTTGCTTCATCTAACTTATTTATGTTAAGAATTGGAGTAATAGGAGCAGGCCTTTTGGGTATGAAGCATATTTCTTTATTGAAGGAAATAAAGGAATTTGAATTAGTAGGGTTTTATGATACTAATGATGAGTTCAAGAAAGAAGTTTCTGAAAAGTTAGGCATTCAATCATTTGATGATGCAGATGAATTAATAGCTAGTGTTGATGTGGTGGATATTGTTAAACCAACAATTTCTCATTTTGATTATGCAGTAAAAGCTATTAAGCATAGTAAACATGTTTTTATTGAAAAGCCAGTAACTAATACTGTTGAAGAAGCTAAGCAATTATTGGAGTTAGCTGAAGAAGCCAATGTTAAAGTTCAAGTAGGTCATGTAGAAAGATTTAACCCAGCATTTAAAGCAGCACTTCAACATATAGATAATCCTATGTTTATAGAAACTCATAGAATGATTGAGTTTGATGCAGAAAAAGCAAACATTCCAGTGGTAATGGATTTAATGAGTCATGATTTAGATATTATACTGAGTATAGTTAATTCTAACATAAAAAAAATTACAGCTAGTGGGGTAGAAGTTATTGGAAATACACCAGACATTGTTCATGCTATGGTAGAGTTTGATAATGGCTGTATTGCAAATTTAACTGCCAGCCGAGTATCTTTAAAAAGCGAAAGAATATCTAAATTTTATCAGAAAGATGCTCATATAGTTATAGATTATTTAAAACAAGAAACCAATCTCTATGCTCTAAAAAGAAATGGTAAAACAGAAATTTGTTCTAAAAAATTAGCCATTGAAAAGCAAAATCCAATAAAAACAGAGTTAGAAGAGTTTGCTCAATCAATTATTAATGATACAACCCCTCAGGTCGGAATTTTAGATGGTAGTATAATGCTAGATGCAGCTTATCAAATTGCAGAAAAAATTAAAAAAACCACCTCCTTAATCGAAGATTAATACATTTGCACAATAATTTTTAAAAAGTCCCGTTACACGGGAAGATTTTTATGCAATTGCACAACATTAAAAATTACATTTTATTACTCTTAATTGGGATTGTTTTTTGTACTTGTTCTAAGGAAAAGTATGAAGCAACTGTTCCTACTTATATCACTATTAATGATATATCCTTAACAACTAATCAATCAACACAGGGAGCAGCCACCGAGAATATAACTGATGCTTGGGTTTTTGTAAATGATAATTTAATGGGGGTTTATGAGCTCCCGGCTACTTTTCCAGTTTTAGTAGAAGGCAATGTTTCGGTTAAAGTTTTTGCTGGAATAAAAGACAATGGGGTGTCTACTTTCAGGAAAAGATACTTGATGTTTGATCCTTATCAAGAAAATGTAAATCTGGTTCCGGGTGAAAGTATTACACTAACACCAACTGTAACCTATAATTCTGGAGTTCAATTTAAATGGATGGAAGATTTTGAAAATGCTAGTTTATCTTTTTTATATCATGCAGCTAGTGATACAATAGTATTTAAACAAAACAATAGTGTTAGTACAGGTTTGAATTCAGGTGAGGTATTTTTAGATGCCAATATGAATTTTTTTGAAGCTACCTCAATAGCATATAATGATATACCAAGGAGTTTATCGCCTGTGTACTTGGAGATGGACTTTAAAACTAATGAACCTTTGTTAATTGGTGTATATCATGATAATGAGCAGTATGGTGTAGTTACTTTAAACACTACTGATGAATGGAAAAAGATATATGTTAATTTAACCGATGTTATTTCTGCTAAGCAATCTGCAACAGCAGTGAAGGTATTTTTTGGAATACAAGCAACCTCTAGCAATCCTTTTTTAACTTCTAACCCAAATATTTTTATTGATAATATAAAACTGCTACATTACTAATGAATAAAAAACTACAGGTTTTTAAGTATATTCTATTAGATGTAGCTTCAGCTTCAATCGCTTGGACGCTTTTTTTTCTCTTCAGAAAAAAATACATTGAACCTTTAAAGTTTGGCTATGATATTCCAATAGAGTTCGATGATAACTTTTATTACGCATTAATTATTATTCCTGTATATTGGATTGTCCTTTATTTTACTGTTGGTACCTACAAAAACATTTACAGAAAGTCCAGACTTAAAGAATTTGGGCAAACCCTATTAATTTCATTTATAGGTACACTTATATTATTTTTTGTGCTCTTACTTGACGATGAAGTTGCATCATACAAACAGTACTATAAATCATATTTTACGCTGTTTGGTTTGCATTTTGTTTTTACTGAATTATTCCGTTTAATCCTAACAACCTACACTGGAAAATGCATAAAAAACAGAAGGATTGGTTTTAAAACTTTAATTATCGGATCTAACGAAAAGGCTGTTGAATTATATAAAGAATTAGAAGGTCAAAAACATTCAACGGGTAATAAGTTGGTTGGCTTTACCCATGTAGTTAAAGATGATATTTATTTGTTAGAAGAGTATTTACCACATTTGGGGAACTGTGTAGGACTTCGAAAAACGATTGAAGATAATGATATTGAAGAAGTAATCATTGCAGTAGAATCATCAGAACATAATAGTTTAGGAACCATCATTAATCAATTAGAAGGTTTAGATGTTTTGATTAAGATTATTCCTGATATGTATGATATTTTATCAGGATCTGTTAAAATGAGTTCTATTTTTGGAACACCTTTAATCGTTATTACTAAAGATATTATGCCTCCATGGCAACAGTCTTTAAAACGAGTAATTGATATATTAACAGCCATTATCGTATTGATTTTATTTCTACCATTTTACATTATAACGGCTTTGCTAGTTGTAACAACCTCTAAGGGGCCAGCTTTTTTCTCTCAAGAACGAATTGGCATACATGGTAAACCATTTACGATATACAAGTTCAGGTCTATGAGAACTGATGCTGAAAAAGATGGTCCGGCATTATCAAGCACACATGACAACAGAATTACTCCTTTTGGTAAATTTATGCGTAAAGTAAGGTTAGATGAGATGCCTCAATTTTACAATGTTTTAATTGGAGATATGAGTTTGGTGGGGCCTCGACCAGAACGCCAGTTTTTTATAGATAAAATTGTTGAAACAGCTCCGCATTATAATCATTTACTAAAGGTTAGGCCAGGAATTACTTCTTGGGGACAAGTAAAGTATGGTTATGCAGAAAGTGTAGATCAAATGGTAGAACGATTAAAATTTGATATCATTTATATCGAAAACATGTCGTTATTGGTAGATTTTAAGATTCTTATTTATACCATAATGATTGTTGTTAAAGGCAGTGGTAAATAAAATTTTAATATGAAAAAAAGTTACTTCATTTTAATTTTTACAATTTGCTTATCGTTACTAAGCTATGCTCAAAATACAGTTGAAGAAGAAATTGAGCTTTATACAAAACCAGCCAATCTTTATGGTACTATACTTTGTCCTGATTCTAATTTAGGAGTTGTTGCTTTAATTATTCCTGGTTCTGGTCCAACCGATAGAGATGGAAACAGTGCGGGTATGGGCAAAAATAATTCGTTAAAATACTTAGCCGAAGATTTAGCCAAACAAGGTATTGCTTCTTTAAGAATAGACAAAAGAGGTGTTGGTAAAAGTTTGTCTGCTATGAAATCAGAAAACGAGTTGACTTTTGATGTGTATATTGATGACATTATAAATTGGGGTTACAAAATTTTAAATGATAGGAGGTTTAAAAAATTAGTAATAATAGGGCATAGCGAGGGGTCTTTGGTTGGTATGGCTGCTACTAAAGAATTAGAAAAGGAGTTAAATGTTTTAGGTTACGTATCGCTTGCTGGTGCAGGTTATCCTATAGATGAAGTAATCATGAAGCAGCTAAAAACACTACCAGATTCTATTCAAAACAATGCTAAAATCATTTTTGAGAAGTTAAAGAATGATGAAAAAATAGAAAAGGTTGACCCTAATTTAATCTCACTTTTCAGACCTTCTATACAAAACTACATGACTTCTTGGGTAAAACTAAACCCTAAAGAATTGATTAAAGAGGTAAACGCTCCTATTTTAATTGTAAATGGTACTACAGACATTCAAGTACCAATTGATAATGCAGAGGCATTGCATGCTGCTAATCCAAAATCAGAGATGGTTATTGTTAAGGGTATGAACCATGTGTTTAAAGAAGCTCCAGTTGATAGAGAAGAAAATATTAAAACATATACCAATCCGGATTTAAAAAATATGCCCAAATTGGCTGACTCAATTGTTAATTTTATAAAATCTAATCTTTAATGGTAAGAGTTTTCATATTAAGCTGTTTCTTTTTGCTTTTAATCTCTTGCCAACAAGAAATACAAAGAATAGATTTAATAAATACACCTACTACAGCAGTTGCTATTGATTGTGAAAAAGACAGGCAGATAGATTTTTATTTGGATTGTGATATTGACTCATTCCATTTCCTCCATCAGCAAAACCAAAATTTCCAGCAGTAATATTACTATTGTTTTTTAACAATATTTGTTCTTCAACTAAAATTTCAGCATTACCGCCACTACCTTCGTTAGTAACAGCAAAGATACTTGATTCATTATTCAATGTTAAAAAATCTGCTGAAATTGATAAATTACCTCCACCTGCTGAACCTAAGCTTTCTGCTCTGATAGTTGCACCATTCTCTATAAATAACTCAGAAGTTACCACCTCAATATTGCCTGCATTTTGGGTTGAATTCGAGCCAACTCTGGCAGATAACCCTCCAGGGGTACCATTAGATTGAATTCCTTCAAAATCAATTCGCCCTTGAGCATTAATAAATATAGTGCCAGCATTTCCTTCTCCCAGAGTATCAACTCCAATTTGAGCTGCATTGCGGAGAGATAAGTCAGTAGTTGTAATATTAATTACACCACCATCACCAACTGCATCCTCACCAACAAAGTTAAGAATGCCACTAAAAACACCTTCGGCATCAACTATAATTCGCTCTTGAGCATCAATAGATATAGTGCCAGCATTTCCTTGACTAAATGTACTAGTGTTGAT
>JAUIJW010000164.1 GCA_030431085.1 Bacteroidia bacterium | reverse complement strand
TTGGGTTGTGGCTTATTTTTCTTAAGCACAGCATGTAAAAAAAACTTAAACTCAACACTGCAACCGCCTAAAGTAAAAGCTCAAACATACGTTGCAGACCTAAATCAAATCCAAAAAAGGGGTACTCTTAAGGCTATCACAACTTATTCGCCAACAGGATATTTTCTTTATCGGGGAGAAACAATGGGATTTGATTATGAAATCTTATCTAGGTTAGCCTCTAGCTTAAATGTTGAACTAGAAATTGTTTTAGCTAAAAATGTAGACTCACTTATCCCCATGTTAAAGCGCGGAGATGGCGACATTATTGCCATGGGATATACCATTATGGCAGATCGAAAAGAAGAAATTAGTTTTACAGATCCGTATTTGATCACCCGTCAAGTACTGGTACAGAAAAAACCAGATCGATGGCATAAAATGACACTCGACAATATTCGAAAGTCATTAGCAACAGATGTTATAGACCTAATAAAGGATACCGTATCTGTAAGAAAAAACACTTCATATTATAATAAGTTATCCGAACTCTCTAATGATTTAGGAGATTCTATTTACATCGATATTTTACCAGGCGAATTAACCGATGAAGATATTATTGAAAAAGTCGCTAATGGAGATATTAAGTACACCTTTATTGACGAACACCTTGCTTCCATCCACCAAAGCTACTACCCTAATATAGATGTATCTACACCAGTTAGCCTTTCCCAAAGAATTGCTTGGGCTGTTAGACAGACATCTCCAAATTTATTAAACGCTATCAATAACAATTTAAAGCAGCTTAAAAGGAAACCAGACTATAATGTTATTTATAAAAAATATTTTAAAAATAAAAGACAGTTCAAAAGGCGTCTAAATAGCGAATATTTTACAGAGTTTACAGGCAAAATTAGTGCCTATGATGATTTGGTAAAAACTCATGCTAAAAAAATTGGATGGGATTGGCGTTTACTTAAAGCATTGATTTATCAAGAATCTATGTTTAAACCAGAAAACAAAGCGTGGACTGGCGCTTCAGGTCTTATGCAAATCATGCCTTCTACCGCACAAGAATTGGGTATGAAAAATGTAAATGATCCTAAAGAAAATATAAAAGCTGGTGTTAGTTATTTAAGTACGATGCATCAATATTGGGATCAAATACCCGACAGTATTCAAAGAATCAAATTTGCAATGGCTTCGTATAATTCTGGATATGGTCATGTAAGAGATGCTCAAAAATTGGCCATTAAATACGGTAAAGATTCATTAAACTGGGATAATGGTGTTGATTTTTTTATGCTTAACCTTTCAAAACCCAAGTATTTTAATGATGAAGTGGTGAACTATGGCTATGCTCGAGGTAGCGAGCCCTACAATTACATTAATGATATTTTTAAGCGGTATACCAACTATAAAGACTTTGTGAAAAATTAGAATGACGTTCGACTTATTTTATATTTTAGACCTACTAGGTACAGCTTCTTTTGCCATTTCTGGAGCTCTATTTGCCATGCATAAAAAAATGGATTCATTCGGTGTATTTATTCTAGCCTTTGTTACTGCCGTTGGCGGTGGCACGCTTAGAGATATATTAATTGATAGAAACCCTGTAGGGTGGATGCAGAACTTAACCTATGTTTATGTAATTTTTATATCTGTTATCTTTGCCATAGCCTTTAGAAAAAAAATAGGCTACCTTAGTAAATCTCTATTTCTTTTTGATACGATTGGTTTGGGTATTTTTACAATTATTGGTACCGAAATAGGTATTCAACAAGATTTGCATCCAATCATTTCAATTGCATTGGGTATGTTATCTGCAACTTTTGGGGGTGTCATTAGAGATACACTTGCCAATGAAATTCCCTTAATATTCCATAAAGAAATCTACGCCACGGCCTGTATCATTGGTGCTATTGCATTTTTAGTGCTAGAATATTTTCATATTCCTTCTAACATCAATTATGTACTCACCACCTGTATTGTGATAGCTATTAGGCTCATTGCAGTAAAATTTGAGCTAAAATTACCTACGTTTTATTAGTAATCTCCTAAAGTTTCTGGATTTTGAGCTAATCCTTTTTCGAGTAATTCATCGTTTGGAGCTTTACCATGCCATGCATGTGTATGCATCATATAATCAACACCATTACCCATCTCTGTATGTAATAAAATACAAACGGGTTTACCTTTTCCTGTTTTAGATTTTGCTAAGGCTAAACCATCCAAAATGGCTTGAATATCGTTGCCTTTTTCAATCTCAATAACATCCCAATCAAAGGCTTCAAACTTTGCTTTTAAATTACCCAAAGGTAAGACATCGTCTGTGGCGCCATCTATTTGTTTTCCGTTATAATCTATAGTTGCAATAAGGTTATCTACACCTTTACCGCCGGCGTACATTGCCGCTTCCCAAATCTGCCCTTCTTGTAACTCACCATCACCATGTAAACTATACACCAACTTATCATCAGTATTAAGTTTTTTAGCAAGCGCTGCACCAATAGCAACAGACATACCTTGACCTAAAGATCCTGCAGACATTCTTATACCTGGTAGCCCTTCATGAGTCGTTGGATGCCCTTGTAAACGAGAGTTTATTTTTCTAAAAGTTGCTAATTCTTCAACCGGAAAAAAGCCGCTTCTTGATAATACACTATAAATTACTGGAGATATATGGCCATTTGACAGGAAAAAAAGATCTTCGTTTTTTCCATCCATATCAAAATCGGTGCTATAACTCATAACCTCTTGGTAAAGAGCCGTTAAAAATTCGGCACAACCTAAAGAACCACCAGGGTGCCCAGATTGTACTGCATGTACCATTCTCAATATATCTCTTCTTACTTGTGTTGTAAAATCTTGTAACTCGTTAATTGTAGGCATTATTTTAAGAATTTTGAAAGCGCAAAAATACTAAACTACTTTAATAAATAATATTTATTTTTTGATTTATTATGAATACTATATCGAACGTTAGGCAAACAACTCTTCACTTTCTATAAATAAATTTTGAATGAATAGAATTGACTTTTCAATATCATCATGCATTACTTTGTCATCTTCGATAAACGGAATTTCTTTTCTATAGATATCTATTAATGATTGTAAAAAGGGTGAAGTTTTTAACGGGTTTCTAAAATATAATGCTTGTGAGGCATTCATTAATTCAATTGCCAAAATGGTTTCTACATTATCAATAATTCGTTTGGTTTTTGTAGCGGCATTGGCTCCCATACTTACATGATCTTCTTGACCATTACTCGAAACGATTGAATCTACAGAGGCCGGTGTAGCCAATTGTTTATTCTGACTGATGATACTTGCTGCTGTGTACTGTGGAATCATGAAGCCACTATTTAACCCAGGGTTTTTCACTAAAAATGGTGGTAAGCCTCTTAACCCTGATATTAGTTGATACGTTCTTCTTTCAGAAATACTACCTAATTCAGCTACAGCTATACCCAAGAAATCTAAAGCCAATGCCAATGGTTGCCCATGAAAATTACCTCCAGATAAAATTTTGTCATCCTCAATAAAAATATTAGGATTATCGGTTACCGAATTAATCTCTGTTAATATAACCTTGGCCACATAGGCTAAGGTATCTTTTGTGGCACCATGAACCTGTGGCATACATCGAAATGAATATGGGTCTTGAACATGTGCTTTTGGCTTAACAATCAATTCACTATCTTTTAAAAAATCTCGAATTCTTTCGGCTGTTTTTATTTGTCCATTATGCGGTCTAACTAAGTGAATCAATGCATCGAACGGCGAATCATTACCATCGTATGCTTCTAGCGATAGTGTTCCTATTAAATCTGCCAAATACGAAAGTTTATAGGCTTTTAACAACATATGCACCCCGTAGGCACTCATGAACTGTGTTCCATTTAACAGGGCTAACCCTTCTTTGGATTGCAGAGAAATAGATTGCCAACCATATTCTTTAAGGGCTTGATCTCCACTCATTCTTTTTCCATGAGCATAAACTTCTCCTAATCCAATTAACGGCAATGCGAGATGAGCTAAAGGTGCCAAATCACCTGAAGCACCTAAAGAGCCTTGTGTGTAAACAATTGGAAAGACATCGTTGTTATAAAAATCTACCAATCTTGAAACAGTAGCTAACTGGACTCCGGAATGCCCAAAACTTAGTGACTGAATTTTAAATAGAAGCATTAGCTTCACAATAGTACTAGGAACTTCTTCTCCTGTTCCACAAGCATGGCTCATAACAAGATTTTCCTGCAGCTTTTGAAGATTTTCGCCTTTTATCTTAATATTATGAAGAGCTCCAAACCCAGTGTTTATACCATAAAGGGGTTTGGAAACTTTATCTATTTTACGATCGAGATAAGAACGACACTTTTCAATTTTTTGAATAACACTATGAGATAATGACAATTTTTTATTCTGATAAAGAATAGCATGGACGTCCTTTAAATCTAAAGGTGTTGAATCGATTTCGTGCACGAAACTCATAATGGTTGATTGTCTTGTAAAAGTCGATATTCAAGAATAATTATGCAACAAAATTTAACAGTTTTTAAACTCTAGAAGTTTTTATCTTTGGCAACTAATAAATAGAAAAAAATGAGAAAATTATTGATCTTTTTTATAGGGTTATTATTCTTAGTTAGTTGCAACCAACACCCCAGCACTTACATGACGTTTTCTGGTAAAGTAGAAAACACAAAGGATACTGTTATGTATCTTCAAGGAGGGTCTATGATTAAAAAGATTAAAATACAAGGAGATGGAACTTTTCAAGACACTCTCAAGGTTAAGAAAAAAGGAAGCTATGTTTTGTTTTTAGGGAATGAGAGAGGCTCTGTTTTTTTAACCAATGGAGTTCACTTAAAAATGAATGTAGACGCCTTAAATATTCTAAAAACTATATCCTTTGAGGGAGGTGCCTCTAACACAAATAATTTTATTGCTGCTAATAGTAGAATTGCAAAAAGTTATGGAACTCCTTATGATTTGTTTTTAATGGAAAAAGATGCTTTTGTAAAGACTATTAACGACTTAAAAAAACAAGTAGATAGTATTAACAAAAGCCAAGCAGAAAAATTAAACACTCAATGTTTTACCAATGTAGTTCAAGTATATGAGCCTCAGCATAAAAGGGCTTTATATTTTAAAGAGAAAAACGACAAGATTGCACCTGGAAAACCTTCTCCCGAGTTTTTGAATTATGAAAATTACAGTGGAGGCAAAACTTCTTTAAAAGATTTTCTAGGAAGTTATGTATACATAGACTTATGGGCCACTTGGTGTAAACCTTGCATCAAAGAGTTTCCCGCCTTAAAGAAGCTTAAAGAAGCCTACAAGGGTAAAAATTTAAAATTCGTAAGCATTGCTACAGATGACAGTTTATCGTCTGGTCACTCTTGGGACAATGCTAGAAAATATTGGAAAGATGCTGTAAAAAAATACAAGCTCAAAAATGTTCAATTGTTTGCATACAAAGACAAAAGTTTTACGAAGGAATATTTGGTGGGATCTATACCA
>JAUIJW010000163.1 GCA_030431085.1 Bacteroidia bacterium | reverse complement strand
GTTCAATACTACCAGTTTCGTCCATAAATGTTGCTACGAGTCTTGCGCCCTTCTTTTGTTTCACAGTTTTAACTGAAACGATTTGACCAACAATTTGAACTTCAGCGTTTTCCGCTTTAAGCATGCCAATTTTAAAAAATTTTGTACGATCTATATATCTATTCGGAAAAAAATTAACCAAATCGCCACAAGTATAAATACCCAATTCTTTCGCCAATAACTCTGCTCTAGACGGACCAACACCTTTAAGGTAAGCAATAGAAGTAAATAATTGTACTGGCATTTTCTTTTTTGAAATTGAAACTATAAAAATAAAATAATACCGTTATTTTTATAGTTTTACAGTCGTTTTTTTAAATACTCATGAATACTAATCAGTTAAAAGATTTTCTTGACGAGAAAGTTATGGTTTACAACCAACCTTCATTTATTGAAACAGATCCTATTCAAATACCACATCTCTTTACCCAAAAAAAAGATATAGAAATTGCCGGGTTCTTAACGGCAACCATAGCGTGGGGTAACCGAAAAATGATTCTTAAAAATGCTAAACTAATGATACAATTATTAGATCATCAACCTTTTGATTTTGTTATGCATCACAGTTTAAAAGATCTAGAAAGGTTAGAGCATTTTAAGCACAGAACTTTTAACGGAGAAGATTTACGATTTTTTATAACAGCCCTGAAACATATTTATGTTAACCATGGTGGTTTAGAAGAGATTTTTAGCCAGTCATTAGACCCCCTTTTTTTACAAAAGAATATAACCGCTTTACATCATGCCTTTTTTGAGATTGAACACCCGTTAAGAACAACCAAGCACATTTCAAATCCCGCTAAAGGATCTGCAGCTAAACGGATTAATATGTTTTTACGTTGGATGGTTAGGAAAGACAATGCAGGTGTAGATTTTGGTATTTGGTCTAAAATTGATGCTGCCAAATTATCCTGCCCTCTTGATGTGCATTCTGGCAATGTAGCCAGGAAGCTCAACTTGTTACAAAGAAAACAGAATGATTATAAGGCTAGAGAAGCCTTAGACCTATCGTTAAGGCAACTAGATGCTTACGATCCTGTAAAGTACGATTTTGCCCTATTTGGTTTGGGTGTATTTGAAAAGTTTTAATTTGCTTAATCTACTGTAAAAAAGGATTTTAAATAAAAATAATTCCCTATTAAAATAAGGGTTGTCGCTATATAATTTTGTATCTTTGCCCACTTATAATTTAACACTATTCATGCGTTTACATAGAACATTAGTTTTTGCGGTTATCGATGCACTTCACCAGATTTTTAATGAACAAAAATATGCAGATAAAGTAGTTGAAAAAACTTTAAAAAGAGATAAACGGTGGGGCTCTAGAGATCGAAAATTTATAGCAGAAACCATTTATGAAATGGTAAGATGGAAAAGACTATACAATGAAATTGCAGGTACAAAAGAGCATTATACGAAAGAAAATATCTGGAAAAATTTTGCCGTTTGGGCTATATTAAAAGGTTATAACTTACCAGATTGGAAACCATTTGAAGGTACACCAATAAGACGCATTAAAGGTAAATTTGACGAACTCCAAAAAACCAGAAAATTTAAAGAATCTATACCAGACTGGTTAGACGAACTTGGAGAAAAAGAGTTAGGGCCACAATGGGATAAAGAAATTCATGCCCTAAATAAACCAGCCGAGGTTATTCTAAGAACAAATACATTAAACTCTTCTCGCTTTATTTTAGAAAAAAAATTAAAGGAAGACCAGATAGAGACCTATACACTTAAAGATTATCCTGAAGCTCTTATACTTAAAGAACGTAAAAATGTATTTCTTACAGACGCTTTTAAAAAAGGACTATTTGAGGTACAAGATGCCTCTTCACAAAGAGTAGCACCTTTATTAGATGTAAAACCTGGATTTCGTGTAATTGATGCTTGTGCAGGTGCTGGCGGAAAAACACTGCATCTGGCCTCCTTAATGAATAACAAGGGTCAAATTATAGCTTTAGACATATATAGCAACAAGCTTAAAGAGCTTAAACGTAGAGCCAAAAGAAATGGCGCCCATAATATTGAAACAAGAGTGATAGAAGGCTCTAAAACCATCAAAAAGCTTAAAGGTACTGCAGATAGAGTTTTAATTGATGCGCCTTGTAGCGGATTAGGGGTTCTTAAAAGAAACCCAGATGCAAAGTGGAAGTTGCAACCTGAGTTTATTGACAAAATAAAACAAACACAAGCAGAAATTCTACAAAGCTATGCCACCATGTTAAAAAATGGTGGTAAAATGGTCTATGCCACCTGTTCAATTTTACCTTCAGAAAATGAAGAACAAGTAGAGAAATTCTTGAAGCATAATCCAGAATTCACCTTAGAAAAAGAATATAAGATATTACCGTCGAAATCAGGATTCGATGGGTTCTATATGGCACTTATCAATAGAGCCAACTAAATATTTATATCAATTTATCAACACTTGAAATTAATAGAGGTTGAATTAATTATTTTTGTAAATCTTTAAATACACACAAACAAATTCAAACAATGATTCATTTTTTTGCAAAAAACAATACCATATTTGCCGTTGCCTATCGCAATGAATTAGATCAAAAAACAAAAGACAAATTAATTTGGCTTTTTGGCAATGCCGATGCTTTAACAGATCATGAATTAAAGGGTGTATTTATAGGCCCAAGAAGAGAAATGATTACGCCTTGGAGTACCAATGCCGTTGAAATTACTCAAAACATGGGCATTGAAGGCATTACGCGAATAGAAGAATTTTATGTACAACATAATAAATCATCAGAGTATGATTCTATGACTCAAAGTTTGTATAAAACTTTAGATCAAGATATTTTTACACTAGACATACAACCACAGCCAATTATTGAAATTGACGATATTGCTCTATTTAATGAGCAAGAAGGGTTGGCGCTAAGTGAAGATGAAGTAGCTTATTTACTAGATTTAGCCAAAAAACTTAAGCGTAAGCTAACAGATTCTGAAATTTTCGGATTCTCTCAAGTAAACTCAGAACATTGTAGACATAAAATTTTTAATGGTACTTTTGTAATTGATCAAAAAGAGCAACCTCATTCATTGTTTCAAATGATCAAAAAAACTTCTCAAGAAAACCCTAATACTTTAGTTTCTGCCTACAAAGATAATGTGGCCTTTATAGAAGGGCCGACCATCGAGCAATTTGCACCCAAATCATTTGATAAACCAGACTATTACGAAACTAAACAAATAAAATCTGTAATTTCTGTTAAGGCAGAAACTCACAATTTCCCTACCACGGTAGAACCTTTTAATGGTGCCGCTACTGGCTCTGGTGGTGAAATAAGAGATCGTTTGGCTGGCGGTAAAGGATCTTTACCACTTGCTGGAACAGCAGTCTACATGACTCCATATTCTAGACTCAAAGAAAACACCCAAAAGAATGACCGTGATTGGGAAAATATGCCTGCTAGAAATTGGTTATATCAAACGCCTATAGATATCTTAATTAAAGCTTCAAACGGTGCTTCAGATTTTGGTAATAAGTTTGGGCAACCTTTGATTGCTGGCTCCTTGTTAACTTTTGAACATGAAGAAAATAACCGTAAACTAGGTTATGACAAAGTAATAATGTTGGCAGGAGGTGTTGGGTACGGCAAAAAGCAAGACAGTCTTAA
The DNA here is from genome assembly GCA_030431085.1 of Bacteroidia bacterium. GTDB lineage: Bacteria > Bacteroidota > Bacteroidia > Flavobacteriales > Flavobacteriaceae > Lutimonas. The sequence goes on along the minus strand of JAUIJW010000163.1, from coordinate 1,859 downwards.
AAATACTCCTAAAAAAGATGACACTGTTGTAATACTTGGTGGAGATAATTATAGAATAGGAATGGGCGGTGCAGCCGTATCATCTGCAGATACTGGTAACTTTAGTAATGCCATTGAGCTTAATGCTGTACAAAGATCAAATCCAGAAATGCAAAAAAGAGTGGCGAACACGATTAGAGCCATGGTTGAAAGTGATGACAATAAAATTGTTTCAATACATGATCATGGTGCCGGAGGTCACCTGAATTGTTTATCAGAATTGGTAGAAGATACTGGTGGTAAAATTAATTTAGATGCGCTCCCTGTTGGGGATGCTTCGTTGTCGGCAAAAGAAATTATAGGAAATGAATCTCAAGAAAGAATGGGCTTGGTCATTCATCCACAGGATACGGAATTCTTGCATAAAGTGGCAGATAGAGAACGTTCTCCTATCTATGAAGTTGGTAAAGTAACCGATGATAACCGCTTTACTTTCCAGTCTGAGAAAACTGGTGATAAGCCAATGGATTTTGACCTATCTGATATGTTTGGTAATTCTCCTCAAACTTTTATGAGAGACCAAGCAATAAAGAGAGAATATCAGAATCCTACTTACAGTATTGATGATATTTATAACTATGTAAAACAAGTATTACAACTAGAAGCTGTGGCTTGTAAAGATTGGCTTACCAATAAAGTAGACCGTTGTGTAGGCGGCAAAGTAGCTAAACAACAATGTTGTGGTCCATTGCAATTACCTTTAAATGATGTTGGAGTTATGGCTCTAGATTATCAAGGAGTAAAAGGTATTGCAACGGCTATTGGCCACGCCCCTATTAGTGCTTTAGTAGATGAAAAAGCTGGTTCAAGAAACTCTATTGCCGAAGCTTTAACCAATATAGTTTGGGCCCCATTAGAAAACAGGCTAGAATCTGTTTCTCTTTCTGCCAATTGGATGTGGCCTTGTAAAAATGAAGGTGAAGATGCACGCTTATATAAAGCTGTAGAAGCGGCATCACAATTTGCTATTGATTTAGGGATTAATATCCCTACAGGTAAAGATTCTCTTTCCATGAAACAGAAGTACCCTAATGAAGAGGTAATTTCTCCAGGTACAGTTATCATATCTGCAGGCGCTCAAGTATCCGATATTAAAAAAGTGATTGAACCAGTATTTCATAATGTGGCCAACAATAAAATTTATTACATCGATTTTTCTAAAGACACCTTTAAATTAGGTGGATCTAGTTTTGCACAAGTTAGAAATGCAATTGGCAATGATACACCTACTGTAAACGACACGGCATACTTTAAATCTGCATTCAACACTGTTCAACAACTCATTGAGGAAGATTTAATTTTGGCTGGACATGACATTTCTGCCGGAGGTATGATTACCACTTTACTTGAAATGTGCTTTGCTGATAACAATATTGGAGCTACAATAGATTTAAGTATTATTGAGGAAAAAGATATCATCAAAACCTTATTTGCAGAAAATAGTGGTATAATCATACAAACTTCTGAAGCGGATAAAGTGGAGAATATTCTAAGTCAGAACGGTATTTATTTTAAAGCTATAGGGCAAGTAAACAACTCTAATGAATTGAATTTTAAAGAATTCAACCTTAAATTCAACATAGAAGAATATAGAGACATCTGGTTTGAGACTTCATATCTATTAGATCGAAAACAATGCGCCAATCAAAAAGGTGAAGAGCGATTTAAAAATTATAAAAATCAACCTATAACCTTTAATTTTCCAGATCATTTTACAGGTAAACTTCCAGAAGTAGACCATTCAAAACCCAAGCCAAAAGCGGCCATTATTAGAGAAAAAGGATCTAACAGTGAAAGAGAAATGGCCAATGCCATGTATT
>JAUIJW010000162.1 GCA_030431085.1 Bacteroidia bacterium | reverse complement strand
TGATGATCTGTACGGCTCTAGTTTTCTTTATGCACTTAGGTTTCGCTTTCTTAGAAATCGGGCTGACTAGACAAAAAAACACGTTAAACATTTTATTTAAAAATATATTTATCATTACAGTAGGCTTATTATTATATTGTTTAGTAGGCTTTAATTTAATGTATCCTGGTTTTGCAGAAGGATCTTCAGGGTTCTTTAGTTTTGCTGGATTTGGTATTACACCACCAGAAAATGGAATGACACCGGAATATGCTGATGGAGGATATACTTGGTGGACAGATTTCTTATTTCAAGGGATGTTTGCTGCCACAGCAGCTACCATTGTATCTGGAGCTGTAGCGGAAAGAATTAAATTGGTACCATTTATGATTTTTGTAATTATATATGTAGGATTTATTTACCCAATTGCTGGTTCATGGAAATGGGGTGGTGGATTCTTAGATATGAGAGAAACTCCCTTTTATGATTTTGCTGGATCTACATTAGTACACTCTGTAGGTGGTTGGGCTGCTTTAGTTGCGGTATGGTTGCTTGGATCTCGTATAGGTAAGTTTAAAGATGGTAAGCCACAAGCCATTCCGGGTCACAATATTCCACTAGCAACTGCTGGAGTATTAATTCTTTGGCTCGGTTGGTTTGGGTTTAATGGAGGTTCGGTATTATCTGCAGACCCAACTTTAACATCTTTAACATTGGTAACTACCTGTTTAGCAGCAGCGGCAGGAGGTGTGGTATCATTTTTAGTTTCTACAGCATTGTATAAAAACTTCGATTTAACCATGTTTTTAAATGGAATACTTGGTGGATTAGTAGGAATTACTGCAGGAGCAGATCAGATGAGTCCAACAGATGCCATAATTATTGGTAGTGTAGCTGGTGCATTAATAGTAGCAGCAGTAGCATTTGTAGATAAAATTAAATTAGATGATCCTGTAGGGGCAATTGCCGTACACTTAATATGTGGAATTTGGGGAACTTTAGCCGTAGGATTATTTGGAGAATTGGCAGGTGTAGATCAGTTTGTCAGCCAATTGGTTGGTGTTGTATCTTATGCTGTGCTTTGTATTGCTTCTTCATTTATCATTTTATTCACCTTAAAGAAAACGGTAGGTATTAGAGTGTCTGAAAAAGAAGAAATAGAAGGTTTAGATTTACATGAACACGGTATGACTGCTTACCCAGATTTTAGAATGAACGAACATTAGTATTTGAGTTTAGATATGTGATTAAGGGAGCTTGATTTATCGAGCTCTCTTTTTTTATGAATCCATATTAAAAAAGCTAAACTTATTGCCACCATATTTTTTTGACTTGTCAAAATACGGTAAATCTTCTAAACTAATTTGGTTGCTATGTTCTATGATTAATAGCCCTTCTATGGATAATAAGTTTTTAGAAAATACTAAATGATGTAGTTTTTGTAATTGTTCTAAAGTGAAATTATAAGGCGGGTCTGCAAAAATGATATCATATTGTTGGCTACACTTTTCAAGAAATTGATAAACATCACTTTTTATTGTGTCGATGTTTAATTCTAACTGCGCATTCACACTATTGATGTATCTGATACAACCTTGATGTTGGTCTACTGTAGTGATGTTTTTCGTTCCTCTAGAGGCAAACTCAAAGCTAATACTGCCAATTCCTCCAAACAGGTCTAAAACTTTAATTTCATCAAAATAATAATGGTTGTTAAGAATGTTAAAAAGAGATTCTTTGGCCATATCTGTAGTTGGTCTTACTGGAAGGTTTTTAGGTGCAGTTAACCTTTTACCTTTATGTTTGCCAGAGATAATTCTCATTGTTTTAGTATTATTGATTAATGAGCGTGTAAAAAGCTCGCTTATGAGCAGCTGTAAACTCATTAGAGAAAGTGTAGTTACTTCTTACTTCTAATAGTTTCACATCTCTTATATAGGTGTAGGCCATTTGATAGAAATCATCATCGTTATGAATTTCGCCTGAGATTACGAGCTCAAAAGTTTCTGGATTTAAATGTAGTTGCTCTGCTGTAAATAAAATGTAGTAAATAAAATCTTCTTTAGATAAATAATTGAAGAAGTTATGAAATAGTAGTTTTTGTTGACCAATTACAATAATCTCAAAGATGTTTTTATATAAATGCACAAACATTTTTGGATGCTCGCTTAATTTATAAGTATTCATAAGTTGCTCTACTAATATAGTAGCAGCATGCTTGTATTCAAAACTCCCGTATTTATCAAAAAAAAAGTTATTCAAATTTACAAAAGGCAGATATACATTAACCATTTGATGGTTTTCAATATTATCATAAACAATATAGTCGTTTTTGAAAATCTTAGTACTGTATTTAATATACTGTTTTAAATTTTGGGCATCAAATAATGGTCTAGGTACTAGAGTGCATAATTCGTTAACATGACTAATGTTAACAGATTTAAACGAGTGCTGAAGATTCTGTTCTTTAGCAAAGCTATGCTGTAGATTTTTTAAATGAAGTTCTGGCGTAGTTGAGCTTTCTTCGAAAGGAATGTATTTTGTAAGTCCTATTTCATTTTGATGACGGATACAAAAAGAAAATCCATCCAAACTAATTTGGATGGATAGATCACAATCTTTTAGATTGTTAAATTTATCTGATAAATTATTTATCGTCTTTCTCTTCTTTAGAACCATCGTAAAAAGGAGGCCAGTTTCCGTTCGTATTTACTTCATTTAATGATCCAACACTAATATATTCTCCAGGAACATTAATTCCTCCTAAAGCTTCTTTTTCTTGACGTATCAAATCACGATCCATTCCTTCCAATACCACTTCTTTATCAACCTTTGCCTCAAATACTGAAGCTTTTACGCCTTGAACTTTTTCAATTTGCCCAACTTTTAAATCAAATTTGGCATTTGTTCCTGGCACGTTCATCATATTTTTATAATCTCTATCTTTAAAAGAATTGATTACAGGTTCAAAACCAACAGTATCAACAATTCTTTTTTCAACATCGATAGTAATTCTTCCTCTCTGCTCTGTTACCACTATATTTTTTACTTCAGTAACAGCAAATTTACCGGTATCAATAAAGCTAATTAAATCTTGAGGCTTATCTGTGTATTTTCTGTTCACCTCTGCATAGGCAACTTCTGCATCTCGAATAATTTTTAAGTTTTCAATTACCTTGGCATAACGTTCTTTTTTCTTTTTATTAAAATGAATTGGCTTCATGATACTTTGGTAGATTTGGTATCCAAAAAAGATAATAACGGCCCATAATACCAGTGAAACAATAGGTTTTAATTTTCCAGGTAATTTATTCACAATTAAGTAGGCTAAAATTGCTACGGCAAGCACTGCTACAATAATTATTACAATAGATGTCATTTTATATAATTTAATTAATTAGGATAATCGCAAATCTACAAAAATTTTTGTTTCACGAAAATATTTCCATAACTATTATACAATTATAATTCTACATTTTATCTCCATTTTAGCAAATCGATCAACTAATTTAGGTTAAAAGTTTTAAGAGCGCTTTTATTTGATGTAATTTTGTTGGCTAACAACCCTAGTAACATATCATTGATGATTAAAGATCCTCAAAAATTTATTAGTCAACTATTAAATAAATTTCCTTTTCAGGCTACAGATAAGCAACAGCAATTATTAACCTTATTATCTGAGTTTGTCTTAAGCTCAGATAAACAGGCTTTATTTTTATTAAAAGGTTATGCCGGAACGGGTAAAACTACGGCCATTAGTACTTTAGTAAATAGTTTGTGGCACATAGGGATGAAATCAGTACTACTGGCTCCAACTGGTAGGGCAGCAAAAGTAATAGGAGGGTATGCAAAAAAATCTGCGTATACGATTCATAAAAAAATCTATCTTCCTAAAAAGGAAAAGGGAGGTGGCGTAAGTTTTGCTTTACAAAAAAATAAGCATACCAATACGATATTTATTGTAGATGAGGCCTCGATGATTCCAGACCGGGTAAGTGATGCGAAGTTATTTGAAAATGGATCTTTATTAGACGATTTATTGTTTTATGTCTATTCTGGTAAAAATTGTAAACTAATTTTAATTGGTGACACAGCGCAATTACCACCTGTAAAATTAGAGTTGAGTCCGGCATTAGACAGTAGTTTGTTGTCATTTCAATATAATAAGGATATTGTAGAGTTAGAATTAGATGAGGTGATGCGTCAGGGTAAAATGTCTGGTATTTTAGAAAATGCCACCACCCTTAGATTATGCTTAAAAGATCAATTTTTTGAAACCTTTAAGTTTCAAGATAATTTTGAAGATGTTTCACTATTAAATGATGGGTATGATATTCAAGATGCGATACAGCAAGTTTATGACAATAACGGGGTAGAAGATACTGCCATTATCGTACGGTCTAATAAAAGAGCCAATCAATACAACCAACAAATTAGGGCGAAAATTTTAGGTCAAGAAAATGAAATTGCTACCGGAGATTATATCATGGTGGTGAAAAATAATTATTATTGGCTTAAAGATTCTGAAAACGTTGGTTTTATTGCTAATGGCGACATCTGTGAAATTCTTGAGATTTTTAATTATAAAGATCTTTATGGATTTAGTTTTGCCGAAGTAAAATTACGTATGGTAGATTATCCAAACCAAAAACCATTTGAAACAGTAGTAATGCTAGATACCTTACGTAGTGAATCTCCATCACTAAGTTATGAAGAATCTAATCAACTTTATCAAGAGGTTGCAAAAGATTACCAGCATGAGCGATCAAAATATAAAATCATGTTGTCAATAAAAAACAACAGATATTTTAACGCTTTACAGATTAAATTTTCATACGCTATCACTTGCCATAAATCTCAAGGTGGGCAATGGAAAAATGTTTTTGTAGAAAAACCGTATTTACCAAACGGACAAGATTTTTCGTATCTTCGATGGCTATATACAGCCATTACTAGGGCTCAAGAAAAATTGTACCTTATAGGTTTTAAAGAAGAAGATTTTGAATAATTTAATGAGATATACTTTTTACGTCATTTTTACGGTATTTATTTGCTCGTGTTCTGTTACACAAAAAATTTCTAAAGAGATTAACGAAAAATCAGAGCAAGAACATTTTTTTAAGGGGTTGGTGGTGTATGATCCTCAGCTCAGTAAAGAAGTTATTAATATTAATGGCAATAAATATTTTACTCCAGCATCTAATACTAAACTTTTTACATTTTATACCGCATATAAAACTTTAAAAGATTCATTATTGGCTTTCGAGTATGCCAAAATAAACGATTCTATTTTTATAAAAGGTACGGCAGATCCAACTTTTCTATATGGATTTGATAGTAGGCTGGTACTTGATTTTTTAAAGAAAGATACGTCGAATGTTTTTTTAATTGATAATGCTTTAGATGAAAGCGCCTATGGCCCAGGTTGGTCTTGGGATGATTTTACCTATTATTACATGCCAGAGAAGAGTACTTTTCCTATTTATGGCAATATTGTTACAGTGTCTAATACAGAGTCTGGAGTGGAGATGTCACCAGAGTTTTTTAAATCTCATATTGTATTCGAAGAAAACCGATGGCGCAGAGCAAAAGATGAG
>JAUIJW010000161.1 GCA_030431085.1 Bacteroidia bacterium | reverse complement strand
TAGATAATCGGTTTGTTGATGATCAAGACACCACTAGAATTAACAATGGTGAAATTCAAGTAAAATTAAGTGGTCAAACCAAATACGAAGATTACAAGATCATCGCATATAATAGAGACACTAGCTTTATTGACACCACGCTTAACATTCATAAATACTATCGCTATAATTATCGTAAAAAGGACTATTTAGAATATATGCCTTTTGCCAATCAAGGGCAAACTTTCAATACCTTGTCTAAAGACGAGTATTCGGCCAGTATTTTTCCGCAAATGGGATTTAGAGCCAAACATTTTGCTTTTTATGAAGTTGAAGATATCAATTACTATCATGTTCCTACTCCAAGTACAGAACTCATGTATAAATCTGGTATGGAACAAGGTCAGGTTTTAGATGCATTTTTCACTTTTAATCTTTCAGAGCAATTTAATGCGGCTATTGACTTTCGCGGATTAAGATCTTTGGGTAAATACAGAAATACTTTAAGTGATATTGGCAATCTACGTATCTCTACAAACTACCACACCAAAAACAAAAAATACTATATAAGAGCACATCTAGTGGCTCAAGACATGTACAATGATGAAAATGGTGGGTTAACCGATGAGTCTATTATAGATTTTGAATCAGGTGACCCTAATTTTAAAGACCGTAACCGATTGGTAACAAATTTTACCGATGCCACTAACGGCTTAAGAGGCAACCGCTATTATTTCGATCACCAATATTACCTCTGGAAAAAATCAGATTCAACCAAAAGCATTCCTTCTCAATTAAAAATTAGTCATATTTTTAATTATGAAAGAAAAAATTACTCCTATTTACAAGATGCTGCTAGTTCTATTTTTGGCGAAGCCTATGCCAACCAAATTAAAGATCACTTGCGCTACTCTAAAATGTATAACCAATTATCTGCTTCATTAAATTCACCAATAGTTTTAGGCGAATTAAAGTTTAAAGTAGAAAATTTCAATTACGACTATTCTTACAATAGTATTGTAATTAAACCCGATGATGTCATCAACTCTACCCTTAACGGAAACTCGCTTGCCATTGGTGGTGAATGGCATACTCAGCTCAAAAAATTTAACTTAACAGCCGATGCCAGCACCATTGTTTCTGGTGATCTCTATGGACATCAGTTTACCGGTACAGCCAGTTTTGCTGTTGATTCTGTAATTTCTGTAAAGGCTAGCGTGTACAATCATAACACGACGCCTAACTTTAATTTTTTACTTAATCAAAGTGTATATAAAGCCTTTAATTGGCAAAACGATTTTAAAAATGAAATAAGAACAGGACTTACCTTTGAAGTTGATGCCAATAAGTGGATTAGTGGAGGCGTTTACCTGAGTAACATTAATAATTATGCTTATTTTGACACCTCTTCTGATGGGCAAGCTATAGCGGCACAGTCGTCAGAATCTGTTAATCTATTAAAGGTTAGACTCAATAAAGAGTTCAAGTTTGGGAAATTTGCCTTAGATAATCAATTAATTTATCAGAATGTGTCTCAAGGTAGTCAGGTCTACCGTGTTCCTGATTTTATTACTAGAAACACATTTTATTATTCTAATTATGTATTCAAAGGTAAACCCATGTTTTTACAAACAGGAATTACCTTTAGCTACTTTAGCAAATATTTTATGAATGCCTATAACCCAGTGGTATCGGAGTTTTATTTACAAAATGATAGAGAGTATGGTGGTTTTCCTATGTTCGATTTCTTTATCAACGCTAAGGTAAGAACCATGAATATATTTCTAAACTTACAGCACTTCAATGCAGGGTGGACAGGTTACGATTATTACTCTGCCCCCACCTATCCCTACAGAGACCTTACCTTTCGTTTTGGTTTGATTTGGAATTTCTTTATTTAATATTATGCAACAAGAAATTCAAATACAAGTTAGCCCAGAAGTTGCACAACACCCAGATCAACTCAAATTGGTGATTGCAAAAAAAACAAGACAGCCTGCCAAAAATATTAACCATCTAGAAATTTTAAAAAGATCTATAGATGCTCGCCAAAAAAACATAAAAATCAATTTGAAGGTATTGGTTTTTATCCAGGAAGAATTTATTCCTACACCAAAAAATCTTCCGTCATATAAAAATGTTACCAATGCTCAAGAGGTTATAGTTATTGGGGCCGGACCTGCTGGATTATTTGCAGCCTTAAAATTAATTGAAAAAGGTTTAAAACCTATCGTTTTAGAGCGCGGTAAAAATGTTAGAGACCGTAGAAGAGATTTAGCAGCCATTACCAAGCACCATACAGTTAATCCAGATTCTAATTATTGCTTTGGCGAAGGTGGTGCAGGCACCTATTCTGATGGTAAACTATATACCAGATCAAAAAAAAGAGGCGATGTCAATAAAATTTTAGACATCCTTATTGCGCATGGCGCTACAAAGAATATTGGTATAGACGCCCACCCCCATATTGGCACAAATAAACTACCTAAAATAATACAGTCTATTAGAGAGACCATTATTGCACATGGTGGTGAGGTTTTATTCCATACCAAAGTAACAGATATTTTAATCAAGCATAACGATATTATAGGAGTTACTATTGAAGACGGAAGCAAAATCATGGCTCAAAAAATAATTCTTGCTACTGGTCATTCGGCAAGGGATATTTTTGAATTATTACATCGTAAAAATATTCTTATTGAAGCCAAACCATTTGCACTTGGAGTAAGAGTAGAACATAGTCAAGAGTTAATAGATCAAATACAGTATAAGTGTGAAACCAGAGGCGAATATTTACCTCCAGCTCCTTATAGCATTGTTAAGCAGGTCAAGCAAAGAGGTGTATATTCTTTTTGTATGTGCCCTGGTGGAGTAATCGCTCCTTGTGCCACGGCACCTGGAGAAGTAGTTACCAATGGCTGGTCGCCCAGTAAAAGAGATCAACCTACTTCTAATTCTGGGATAGTAGTTGAATTAAAATTATCTGATTTCACACAATTTCAACATAAAGGCCCCTTAGCAGGCGTGGCATTTCAACGACAAATTGAACAAAAATCTTGGTCATTGGCTGGCAAAACACAAAAGGTACCTGCACAACGGTTAGAAGATTTTACCAAAGGAAGGTATTCTCAAAACATTCCCAACACATCCTATTTACCGGGTACCACTTCAGTTGAATTAGGAGAAGTATTACCCCCATTTATTTACAAGACATTACAAGAGGGTTTTAAACAATTTGGTAAAACCATGAGAGGGTACTTAACCAATGATGCTGTGGTTCATGCTCCAGAATCTAGAACTTCGTCTCCGGTTAGAATTCCCAGAGATATAAAAACCTTAGAGCACCCACAAATTAAGGGTCTTTATCCTTGCGGTGAAGGTGCTGGATATGCGGGAGGAATTATTTCGGCAGCGATTGATGGAGAAAAATGTGCTGAGCAAATTGCACTATCGCTTCAATTGGCATAACAAAGAAGTTTAGATTTAAATCCATAACTTTATAATTCAATAAATAATTGTAAATAAATGGATTCTGAAAGTTTAGTTAAGGAATGGTTTTTAAAATGGACCACTGGTGATTTTAAAACCCTACCTATTTCAGAAAATTTTAGTCATACCAGTCCGTTTGGAACCATTCAAGGAAAAATCGCCTATTTAGATTTAGTATCAAAAAACAAGGATAAGTTTTTAAATTATACCTTTAAGATTATTGACGGACTTTACCTACCCCACAAAGCTTGTGTAAGATACACGGCGCATCAAGGTGAAGCTTTTAAGTTAGATGTTAGCGAATGGTATTATATTAGTAATGGAAAAATTAACCAAATTTTCGCCTATTATCATATTGGCGAAATTATAGAAGACAGGCAGTTAAAATAACCTATTGAAGCTTCAATTTTAAATTATGGAACCTAAAAACTCAAGAAGAAAATTTATCAAAAACAGTGTGCAACTAAGTGTTGGCCTTTCCCTTTTTGGAAATTCAATAAACGCTATAAATACTAATCCTTTTATAGATAATTATCTCAGCAAACCAAGTCAGAAACTAAATATTTTAATTCTTGGTGGTACGAGCTTTTTAGGGCCACATCAAATTGCATATGCCTTACAACGCGGTCATCAAATAAGCACCTTCACCAGAGGTAAAACTAAGCCAAAAATACATCAAGATATTTTTAACAAAGTAGAATCTCTTATTGGTGATAGGGAAAACGATTTAAGTGCCCTAGAAAATAGAAAGTGGGATGTGGTGATTGACAATTCGGGAAGAAAGGTTTCTTGGACAAAAAAAACGGCAGCGCTGTTAAAAGATAATGTCAATACTTACGTTTACACTTCTTCTACCGGAGTTTATTACCCTTACCTTAAAGATGATATTACCGAAAACACCAAACTTTTGTTAGAAGAGCCCGATGATGTGGTAGATGAAGATATGAAAATGGAATATTGGTATGGTGTGATGAAATCTAACTCAGAACTTGCTGCAAAAAAAATATTTGGCAAATCAAATACCCTGATTATTAGACCAACCTATATGCTTGGACCGGGCGATAAGTTTGACCGTTTTACTTATTGGCCCCTAAAGTTCGCTCAAGGCGGAAAAGTATTGGTTCCGGGTAAAGCCAATGATTTAGTACAGTATATTGATGTAAGAGATGTTGCAGAATGGACCATCCGATTAATCGAAAATAATACCGTTGGAACTTTTAATGCCGTTGGACCAGAAAATAAGGAAACCATGGTGGAGTTTGCCAAAAAAGCCCAACAGGTTTTCTCAAAAAAAACAGAGCTTACTTTTATTGATGACTATAATTTCTTAAAAAAGCATAAAGTACCTTATCTCATCCCTTGGGTCATGCCTGAAGGAAATAATTACGGTACCGCTAGAATTAATAATTCGTTAGCCAAAGAAAATGGTCTAACTTTTAGAAGTTTAGATACCATTATGAAGGAATACTATACCTGGTGGCAATCGGATGCAGTTTCGAAAGAACGAAAAGAAAAATTTTTAAACAGTAAAGAATCTGTTGCGGTAAGAGACCAAGCTATTATTAAACAATGGTTAAACCAATAAAATAATTGGGTAAAAATTCGAATTATCACCTATAGATAGACAATTGAAATATTATAAAATTGAAGTTATGCGCATTTCAGAAAATCTCGGAATGAAAATATTATTTGTATTACTATTATTATCCCAAACTGTGAATTCTCAAAATTTCACTATAGAATTAAACAAAATTAAAAGTAATAATCAACAGTGCTTGAATAAAGGAAAACACATGTATTCATGTGCTATGGAATACTATCAAAAAAGTGATAGCCTATTAAATGTAGTGTATTCCCAAATAAAAAATAATTTAGTTCATCCTGAGCAACAAGCCCTAATCAAAGCTCAATCAGATTGGATTGAAATGAGGAATAAGAAATTTGTACAAATAAGTAAAGATGATATTAGTCTAGGAACTGGTATGGACAATAAAATGGTTAAAATTCAAAAAAAAGCAGATTTTATATCTGAAAGAACAACCTTTTTAATAAACCAATATATTACCAAGAAAAATGATTAAAAATAGATATTAATATGTACAAAAATTATTCATAATACTAGTTGTGTGTCATTTGAAAAAAAATGCTGAGTAAACTATATAAATATCTTTCGAAA
>JAUIJW010000160.1 GCA_030431085.1 Bacteroidia bacterium | reverse complement strand
TGCTGTAAATGACTCTAAAACTTCTTGCAATTGAGTATTAGGATACATGGCTCCAACCAAAATCATTTTTTTTGTTGCACCTTTCCATATTTTTTCTAGATTTTTAGGTAAAATATTTGGCGCTATAGTAGGTGAAAAATCAGTTTTATTAATTGAAACTGAATATTTATTTACTGTTTCATAGAGGGGCTCTTCAAAGGGAATGTTAATATGTACAGGCCCTTTTAGTTGAAACGCCTCTTGAAAAGCCTGCTGTATTTTGAGCTCATTATGGGTTAAGCCCTTTGTAGGGTCTAAATTAGCATTAAACAAGCTGTGTTTTTTAAAAACATCTTTTTGCCGGATCGTTTGGCCATCACCAATATCGATTAAATGTTTTGGTCTATCTGCAGAAATAATAATTAGAGGAGTATGACTATAGAATGCTTCAGCTACAGCTGGATAATAATTCAATAATGCCGATCCTGAGGTGCAAACTAACACTACCGGTCTTTGACTCTGTTGTGCTATACCTAAAGCAAAAAAAGCAGCACAGCGCTCATCAACTATCTGTAAGGCTCTAACATCGATCAAGTTAACAAAACCAATAGTAAGAGGTGCATTACGAGAGCCTGGAGAAATAACTGCATGATCTATTTGATAATGAGTACAATATTGTAAAATAATTTGTGCTAATTTATCTTTTGGATATTGCAGCATAATACTTTTTTTAGAGCTGCTAAAATAGGAATGTTTTACAAAACACTTTTCATTATTTTACTTTTTACTATGGTTTCTTCTAACTCCTTTTCCACATCACTTTGTGCCGTTAAACCACCACCAACATAGATTTGCAACCTGTTCTCAAATACTTGCATGCATCTTAGATTTACATATAGTTTAGACTTATTATTTTTTTGATGTATCAAACCTAAATACCCCGTATAAAAAGACCTATCATAACCCTCATTTTCTATAATATATTGTTTGCTTTTGTGTAGAGGCATCCCACAAACTGCAGGTGTTGGGTGTAGTTTTTCAACCAATTCTAATAAGGACTGATTAGATTCTAATACACCCCGTAATTTAGTACATATATGGGCTATATTACCAGCAATTTTAGTTTCTGCATCGCTTACTTGTAACTCAAAATTTTTAAGATTATTTAATATATATGAGGTTACGATATTTTGCTCTTCCAATTCTTTGCTTTGCCAAATAATCTTTGAATCATCTTTAATTTTTTGAGTACCCGCCAAGGACATCGTTTCAAATTCTTGTCCTTCACATTCTAACAACAGCTCTGGGCTAGCACCCATCCAAAAGCCAACCTTAGGGTGGTACCAGGCATAAACAAATGCATTAGGATATAAACATAGCATGTTCTGGTATACATCCAAAAAATTAAATTGATCTATTGCCATATTCTCTTGTCTAGACACAACTACTTTTTTAAAATACTCTTGTTTTAAAAGTTGTATAGTTTTTGAAAGCAATGACCTGTACCAGTCGAAATCATATTGTTCTTCTCGTAAACCCTTAACCGATTTTTTGGTATTACAATTTTTTAAATCTTCTAAATCAGATTGTAATGAATCTGATATTTTCATTGGCATAATGACTGTATTTTCTGAATCATCAAATGGCGCAAAAACAAAGCCAAACTGGCTTAATTCATTTCCAACAACAAGTTCGTCATGTTGTTGAAAAACACCATTTAATACTTCAGATTTAGGCTCTCTATATAATACAAAAGGTAAATCTTTATTTTTATGTAATCGTGCTTTACTGAATATTTTATCTGTACTACAAATCATTTATAGCTGTTTCAAAATTTCTTTTTTAATCAATACGAATTGGTTCCAAATTAGGGCATGATTTCCTTGCTCGATTGACACCAAAGTTAGTTGATCTTTTGGTACATTCTGTTTTAAAAATAGAGCATTGTTATAGGGTACAATTTTATCCTTTTTACCATGAATTAATACTATCGGTGTTTTAAAGTGGCTCCAATCATAAACCCATTGATCTAAATATTGAATATGCATCCTCTTTTCGTCTACAGCAGCTTCAATTCTAGGCGGTAACAAGTTTTTTACCAAGGGGTGCTTTGTAATTTGATAAGCCAAAAATTTGGGCTCATACTCACCTTTTAATGACGGTGCAATTAACACTTTTTTAAGCACTTTATCAGGATACACAGCAGCTACAGTTCCTCCATAGGAATAACCTATTAAAATGATACGATCTAGTTGCCAAGTTTTTCTAATCGTATCAATAACATTAATTTCATCATTTAGGTCTAAAAATACTTTTCCTGTATTCTTTAAACCATACCCTACTCTTTCGTAGGTTAAAAGATTTGCTTTTTGTTGCAAGTCCTTATCTATTAAATAGGTTTTAAAATCAAGCATAGAACCCGGTGAACCATGAATAAACAAAATAGTAGGTTTGGTTTTATCGATCTGTTGCTGCATTTGCAAAACACGTATCTTCTTATCTTTATAATGTACTGTTTTAATTACTGGATTGGATGTTTGTGTTGTAACCGCACTTATAATTACCGTATCTTCTTTTGGCTTAAAAAAACGATAAATAACGACTATAGCTATAATGATCATTGCAGAAATTACTACCAGAAAAACTTTAATGATTTTTAACCATGCAGCTTTTTTTAACATAAACTACTATTTTGGTAATACTATGTTGGTTAGTTTACATAAGGAAATAAGTTGGTGGTTTTCATCGACTATTTTAATTTCCCACAAATGAGTTCGTTTACCTTTATGAATATTTTTTGCAATTGCAGTCACTATTCCAGATTTCTTACTTTTAAGATGGTTGGCAGAAATTTCTATTCCTCTTATTTCATATTTCGTGGTATCAATAAATAAATGCGATGCTGTGCTACCTACACTTTCAGCTAAAGCTACAGAAGCCCCTCCGTGCAATAACCCCATGGGTTGATGTACTTTAGAATTTACAGGCATGGTGGCGACTAACTCATCATCTCCAATGGAGGTATAACGGATATCTAGCAACTCCATTAAAGTATTTTTAGACATTCTATTTAATTGATCTAATTGCGCTTGCATCTTTAAATTTTATGGTAAAAATAATCTATTTATTAGAGAATATAGCAATATTTTATGGTCAAAATAAATCGGTTAATACTCATTTTAATATAGAATTATGTCTTAATTTTGCAGTCCAAAATTAAAGGAATCATGGCACATAAAATTCGTATCATATTAAATGTAGAGGAAGATGTAATTAGAGATATTGCGATCGATCCAACGGAGACTTTAGAAGATTTACATAATGTAATTACCAATGCTTTCGGGTTTAGCGGTAATGAAATGGCCTCATTTTACAAAACGGATGATGATTGGGTTCAAGGCGAAGAATTCCCTTTATTTGACATGAGTGATGGTCTAGAAGGTAAAATTACCATGGCCGAAATGAGCATCGACAATTTACTTTTAGAGCCCCATCATAAACTTATCTATGTCTATGATTTTTTTAATATGTGGACTTTCTATGTTGAACTAATCGAGGTTGATGTTGATGTTGAAAACTACGAACTGCCTGGTTTACTTTTTTCATTGGGTAATGTGCCAAAAAATGCACCTGATTTAAATTTTGAAGGTGAAAACACCAACAATGGTGATAAAAGTGATTTTAATGAGGACTTGGATGATGATTTTGATGGATTTGATTTCGACCAATATGACGAATATAATTAAAAGTGCTTATCTCTAATGATATAAGTATTCGCACTTTCATAATTTCTTACTACAAAATCAAAAGCCACCTCTAAGATTTCGCCCATATTAACACATTTCTTAAATTTTTTATCATTTGTATACCTTGTTAATTCAGCTTTTAGCTGTTTGATATTTTCTGGGGTTGAAATACTATCGTTTTTCATGCATTCTAATAGGTCTTTCATACGTTCATGAGACCCTTTAATACGTTTGGCCACCATAGATCTTTCTTCTTTTCTATACTGCTCAATAGATTTAGGTAGCAAATTGCTTTCAACCATTTTTACAAACGGAAAGTTATCTTTAAAAAACTGAGGCATATACACTTTTAATTTCCCTTCGTAAGATTGCTGATCAAAATCCATTGATCTAATTCTATATTGCACTTGATCAAAATCAAATGTAGGTACAATCACATAATTATATGACCGCATATCTCCTAACAATCTCAAAATACTTCTTTCATTAAACTTGACAAATTCTTTAGACAAGCGGTGGGTTTCGGCAGTATTTAACTCTTCAAGATGTTCTTCCATAAAGGCATCACCAGGAATACCTAATACATGCTCTTCAATTAAAGTATCTCGGTAGACCAAAAAATTAATATTATTTGGTGATAAAATATCTTCAAGCTCTAAGCCATATACTCTAGAAGCATCGGCCTTTTTAACGTAGATATAGGTATAATTATCGTTTAAAATATTTCTTATTTTAACTCGAAATGGTTTTGAATTACCGAAGGTGCAAAAATCTATTTCATCGACAATAAGTTGTTCCAACATCTCGTCGCTACCGTCGCCATGTAAAATATTGTACATGCGTTTTAGACTAGTATCTATTTCTTCTTGCTCGAATTCTGGATAATAAACCCTAATCCAAAGGGTATCTCTATCATATTTATCATACACTTCAATAGAACCAGAAAATCTCAATAAATCATCATAAAACACTGGTATTTTTATGGTTCTATTATAATCCGTTAGATAATCGTACAATTTATTATTGATAGGAAAAGCTGGCTTCTTTTTTGAAATTAATTTCTCTTGCATACAATATCGATATAGTTTACGAAGATAACAAACCTTGAGAGCAATACCTAAATCTGTTTTAAAATCAAATTGTTATTTTGGTAACAAATCCTTATTTAAATCGTCGTACTATCATCACCTAATCTATTATTTTGGAAACAATATTATCTATACAAAATCTCAATAAAAAATTTGGACGTGTACATGCGGTCAATAATTTATCTTTTGAAATAAAAAAAGGGAATGTCTATGGCATTCTTGGCCCTAATGGTAGCGGTAAATCTACTACTTTAGGTATTATTTTAAATGTGGTAAACAAGTCTTCTGGTTCTTTTAAATGGTTTGACGGGAAATTAAGCACGCATCAAGCTTTAAAAAAAGTGGGCGCCATAATTGAAAGACCTAATTTTTACCCCTACATGTCGGCTGTTGAAAATCTCAAACTGGTTTGCAAGATAAAAGAAATTTCTTACCATAAAATTGAAGAAAAACTTAAAGAAGTTAATCTTTATGAACGAAAAGACAGTAAGTTTAAAACCTATTCACTTGGAATGAAACAACGCTTGGCTATTGCATCGGCGCTGTTAAATGATCCTGAGATATTAATTCTAGATGAGCCAACAAATGGACTTGACCCTCAGGGTATTCATGAGATTAGAAGTATCATAAAAACAATAGCATCACGTGGTACAACCATTTTATTAGCCTCACATTTACTGGATGAAGTTGAAAAAGTTTGCAGCCATGTTGTGGTCATAAGAAAGGGCATCAAGCTATATTCTGGTCGGGTAGACGAAATGACCTCTTCTCATGGTATTTTGGAACTCTCTAATGGAACTGATCATGCATTGCTGAAAACAATATTGCAAAACTT
>JAUIJW010000159.1 GCA_030431085.1 Bacteroidia bacterium | reverse complement strand
CCATGATTGGCAATGGCATGCGCAATTTCATGGCCCATTACTACAGCCACACCATCATCGCTTTCACAAACGGGTAAAATTCCAGTATAAAAAGCTACTTTGCCTCCTGGTAAACACCAAGCATTAAGTTCTTCACTTTCTAAAACGTTATACTCCCAACGATAGTTTTTTAGAGCGTTTGGCTGACCTATTTCTCTAAATACTTTTTCTACAGCAGCTTGTATCCTTTTTCCAACCCTTTGTACCTGTGCGTGATAAGATTTGTTGGTCGATATTTTTTCTTTGGCTAAGGTTTCTTTATACATCTGAAAAGATTGTGGAAAAAGCTGCTCATCAGTAATGAGGTTTACCTGTTGTCTTCCGGTGATTGGATTTGTGGCACAGCCTAAGCAAAATAATATTAAGCCAAAGTAGATATAAATTAAATGCTTCATTAGAATGTGTTTTTAGTTATTGTAAAATTCTAACCCACGAATGAGCAAGTCGTTTGGAATACTTACGTCTAATTTACATTTTTCAAGGCTTTCTAACAAAACAAAGTTTACATTGCCACTTACATTTTTCTTATCAAATTTCATTAAATCTATAATTGGTGCAAAATCTTTTTCTAAGATGTTGGCTTTACCATAGTAATTTTGAGCAAATATTTTTAACTCATTAGCATGCTGTAGAGGTAGTTTTAACAGTTCTGATGAAAAATAAAGTTCTATAACCATGCCTATCGCAATGGCTTCACCATGGGTTAAAGCTTCCTTTTCTGGAGAATCAAGAAAATATGACTCTATGGCATGACCTATGGTGTGGCCAAAGTTTAATGATTTTCTTAGGTCATTTTCATGTAAATCTTGCAAAACCACTTTATTTTTAATTTCTATAGATCTGTAAATAAGTTGGTTGTAGCTTTTTTCTAACATCGTAGCATTATCCTTTATAGTTTGCCATAAACCAATGTCGAAAGTAAAACCATACTTTATAATTTCTGCCACTCCAGATTTTTTCTCTCTATCTGATACTGTTTGTAGATATTCAGGATCAATTAATACCATTTCTGGATTGCTAAATAGTCCAATTTGATTTTTTATAACACCTAAGTCAACACCTGTTTTTCCACCAACAGAAGCATCCACCATACTTAACAAAGTAGTAGGGATGTTAATAAATTTGATACCTCTTTTATAGCAAGAGGCTACAAAGCCACCCATATCAGTGATA
Source organism: Bacteroidia bacterium (assembly GCA_030431085.1). Taxonomy (GTDB): domain Bacteria; phylum Bacteroidota; class Bacteroidia; order Flavobacteriales; family Flavobacteriaceae; genus Lutimonas. The sequence continues at coordinate 4,456 of JAUIJW010000159.1, read as the reverse complement.
ACCCCACCACCTAAATTGATGAGTATAGATTTTCTATCCGCTTCTAAATCAGATAATTGATTCCATATTAAAGTGCAAGATTCTAAGTTTTTATAAATTTCACCTGCAGGAATTGTGATGACCTCAAAATCTATCAGTTGCACTTGTTTTTTAAAAACAGGTAGACAATATTTTTGAGTGTTTTCATCAGTTAAAATGAATAGTTTGGAATGAAAGTTGTTATCTAGATATTGCCTTATTTGTTGATAAGCATTGGCCTCAAAATTAATATAGTATCCTGTAGATTTTATTGATGTCATAAACTTGAAATTATGATACAAATAACGGGGAATTTTTCGAAAAAACTAAATGCAAAAAATTATCTTTGCTCAAATTTTTTTAAGGATGAAAAAACTATTCAACAACACAGAAGTGGCTTTTGCATTAAAGTCTGATTCAGAATTAGAAAGAGCCTATTTTTTATTTAAAATGATCAAAAGCGAACCTTTGGTTAAAATGGGTACCGCCGTCACAAAATTCGCGCTAAAATCGAGGTTGCCTGTTGAAGGTTTGATTAGATCTACGGTATTTGACCATTTTTGTGGAGGTGTTACCGAAGAAGACTGTATGAATACCATTGATAAAATGTATACCAAACACGTGCATTCTGTTCTTGATTATTCTGTTGAAGGTAAAGAGGTTGAAAACCAGTTTGATGAGGCACTTAAAAAAATACTTAATATTATTCAATTTGTTAAAGCTAAAGAAGCCATTCCTTTTGCGGTTTTTAAGCCTACAGGATTTGGAAGATTTGCCCTATATCAAAAAATTACCGAGAAAAGAGAATTATCAGAGGCAGAACAGGCAGAATGGCAAAGAGTAAGAGATAGATTTGAGGCTGTGGCCAAAGCAGCTAAAGATAAAGACATACCAATTTTAATTGATGCCGAAGAAAGCTGGATGCAAGATGCAGCAGATGAGTTGGTTGAAGAGCTCATGGAGAAATATAACAAAGAAAAAGCGATTATTTTTAATACGTTACAAGCCTATAGACACGATCGTTTAGATTATCTCAAGCAACTTCATCAAAGAGCTCAGCAAAAAAAATTTAAAATAGGGATGAAATTAGTAAGAGGTGCTTATATGGAAAAGGAGAGAGAACGAGCTGAAGAGATGAATTACCAAGATCCTATTTGTAAAGATAAAATCACTACAGATCAAAATTTTAACAATGCCTTAAAATATATGTTTGAGAATTTAAGCGATATTGCCATATTTAGTGGAACCCATAACGAAGAGAGTTCTTATTTGTTGATGGATTTAATTAAGGATTCAAGTTATAATAAGAAAGACCATAGAATTTGGTTTGGCCAATTGTATGGTATGAGCGATAATATCAGTTATAACTTAGCGCAAGAAGGTTATAATGTGGCTAAATATTTGCCATTTGGCCCCGTAAAAGATGTAATGCCTTATCTTATTAGAAGAGCAGAAGAAAATACCTCTGTCGCTGGGCAAACTAATCGAGAACTTAATTTGATTATGGAAGAAAAAAAGAGAAGGAAACTATAAATGTCGACACGTAATTTTTCTTTTAATTTTATGCTTTTTATGGCTGTATTTATAGCTGTAGATACGTATGTGTTTTTTGCAATTAAGAACACCCTAAAATCTAATAAATACAAAAAGATATATTTAATGGCCTATGCTTTAGGAGCATTGTTATCTTATGTGGGTATTTATCACATGTACGGTAAGTATCAAGAAAAACCGCTCAATGCAGATTTATGGAGTAATCTATTGGTAGGATACTTTTTTTCTTTTTTCGCTTTTAGATTGGTATTGATGTTAATTTTTTTATTAGAAGATATAGTGAGACTGCTCACTTTTGTGGTAAATTATATCAAAAAACTAATTAGGCATAATCAAAATAATAGTCAAAAATTACCAGGGAGAAGAAAGTTTATCCGTCAAGCCGGACTTACGATAGCAGCCATTCCGTTTACCTCAATGATATACGGTATTACCAAAGGTAAATACGACTTTAAGGTTAATAAAATTAAACTAAAATTTAAAAATTTACCTAAATCTTTTAATGGATATAAGATAGTTCAATTATCTGATATTCATACGGGTAGCTTTGATTCTAAATTAGCAGTACAAGAAGGGGTAGAATTGGTTAATCAACAAGATCCAGATGTTATTTTATTTACTGGAGATTTGGTAAATAACGATTCTAAAGAAGCCTTACCTTTTATAGAAGATTTTAAGAAACTTAAGGCGAAAGATGGCCTATACTCGGTTTTAGGAAATCATGATTATGGTGATTATAAAAAATGGAGCAGTGCCGAAGCCAAAGAACAAAACTTAGAACGTTTGTTTACCTATCAAGAACAAATGGGCTTTAAATTATTAAATAACGACCACCATATTGTACAGAAAGGCCAAGATTCTATTGGTATATTTGGGGTAGAAAACTGGGGAAAACCTCCTTTTCCTCAAAAAGGAGATTTGGATACTGCTTTAGATGGATCTGATACAGTGCCATTTAAGATATTAATGTCTCATGATCCAACCCATTGGGCCAAAAAAGTAGTACCACACCAAGAACAATTCGATATAACGCTTTCGGGGCATACACATGGTATGCAATTTGGTATCGAGATCCCTGGTTTTAAATGGAGCCCTATCAAATACTTGTACCCGCAATGGGCTGGTTTATATCAAAAATCTAATGAGTATTTGTATGTTAATCGAGGGTTCGGATTTTTAGGGTTTCCCGGAAGAGCAGGGATCCGCCCTGAGATTACAGTGATAGAATTAGAACAACTAACTTAAAACAGATGTTTCAAAAATTTTTTTCGAATAAAGATAAAACAGAAGTAAATCGTGTTTTTAAAATGCGATTAGAAGACTTAAGTGAATTGGAGGCTCTAAATACGGCATCGCATGTTAAGCCAATCATTATTTTTAAGCACAGTACACGTTGTGGTATTAGTGCCAATGTTTTGAGGAGATTTGAAAAAAAAGTGATTGAAGATGATTTAGAACAAGTCTATAACTTTTATTTTTTAGATTTGTTGAAGTACAGAGATATTTCTAATGGTATTGCCAAAACATTCGAGCTAATTCATCAGTCGCCGCAAGTATTGGTAATAAAAAACGCACGGCTTATAAACCATGCGTCTCATTATGATATTCTTGATATGAACTTATAACTATTTTGCCTTTTTTACTCTGCCGCTACATTCGCCAAAACCAATTCTTACTTCATCATTAGCACAGTAACCACGCAAGATAACAGCATCATTATCTTCAATAAATTTTCGCTCACTACCATCATTCAATTTAATGGGAGTTTCACCTTTCCAAGTAAGCTCTAGCATAGAGCCATAACTATCTTTTGTTGGACCAGAAATGGTACCACTACCGTAGAGATCTCCAGAGCGTACATTGCAGCCATTAACAGTTTGATGTGCTAATTGCTGTGCCATTGTCCAGTATAAATACTTAAAATTGGTACGGCTTACTACGGTTTCATTTTCTTTCTTAGGTTTTATAGAAGCTTCTAAATTAATATCATACGTGTAATTATCATCTAATTGTAAATATGGTAAAGGTTGAGGTTCTTGTTTAGGGGAGGGAGTTTTAAATGGGGCTAAAGCATCCATCGTAACAATCCAAGGAGATACTGTAGAGGCAAAATTCTTTGCTAAAAATGGCCCTAATGGTACATACTCCCATTTTTGGATATCTCTTGCGCTCCAATCATTGAGTAAAACCATACCGAAGATATATTCTTCTGCTTCTTCAATTGGTATAGGCTTTCCTAATTTATTGGCATCTGTGGTAATAAATCCCATTTCAATTTCGAAGTCTAAAGCTTTAGATGGTCCAAACACGGGTTGATCTCCACCTTGAGGCATTGTTTGTCCTTGTGGGCGTCTAATTTTGGTGTCGGATACTACAATTGAAGATGATCTGCCGTGATAGCCTACAGGTATGTGTAACCAATTAGGTAATAAGGCATTATCTGGATCACGAAACATTGTACCTACGTTAGTGGCGTGTTCTTTACTAGAATAAAAATCAGTATAATCGCCAATTTCTATAGGCAAAAGCATTTCAACATCTTTCATTTTAAAAATGATTTCTTTTTTGTGCTTTTTATGATCTCTTAGCTCGGGGTTATTTTCATCAAAAATATCTGCAATTCTATTTCTTACCAATCTCCATGTAGTTCTACCATCAGAAATAAAATCATTCAAAGAATCTTGCATAAACATATCATCCGTAAGAGGTATTCCTTTAAAGTAGCCTAATTGATGCATGGCAGCCAGATCGATAGCGTAGTTACCAATTCTACTACCTATTGTAGTGATATCATCTTTGGTTAAAAAAACACCAAAAGGTATATTTTGTATTGGAAAATCTGAATCTTTATCAACTTTCAACCATGATTTTCTGGTTGGATCGT
>JAUIJW010000158.1 GCA_030431085.1 Bacteroidia bacterium | reverse complement strand
AGGTTACAATCCGCTCAAAAATGCAATAGACATATACGTTAGAGCAGAATACGTCACGCCCGAAAAAATGCAAGACATCGAAAATAAATACAAAAATAATCACTTTGTCGCCGAGGTATCTTATGATAAACCCTTAATAGATTTATTGACTAAAAATGTACAAAAAATTAGTCTTTTTATATTGATATTTAGCGGCCTCGCTACTCTAATTGTGGTAGTACTCATTAATAGTTCTATACGTTTATCTGTGTATGCCAAACGGTTTACAATTAAAACCATGCAAATGGTTGGAGCTACCAAAAGATTTATTAGAAAACCTTTTATCTGGCGTAGCGTAAGATTAGGTATGATAGGCGCCGTAGTAGCCATTATAGAGCTTTTAATAGTCATTTTTTATCTAAATCAATACTTCCCTGATTTTGGATTACTGGATGATAGAATTTCATTAGCTATTATTTTTGGAGCCGTTTTTTTAATCGGTATCTTTATAACTTGGTTTAGTACTTTTTTCGCAACGCAAAGGTTTTTAAATCTTAGAACAGACGAACTATACTTTTAAATTTTGAACATGGCAAAAAATAAAAAAGAAATCAACAAACCTCAAGAAGAATTTCTTTTCGAAAAGAAAAATTATATCACCATGATAATTGGTGTGGTAGTGATTCTTATCGGATTTGCATTAATGGCTGGTGGTGGTAGCGAAGACCCTAATGTATTCAATGAAAGCATCTATAATTTTAGAAGGATTAGACTCGCTCCAACGGTTGTAATCATAGGCCTTGGTATTGAAATCTATGCCATATTTACAAAACCTAATAAGTAAAATATTAACTTTTAATGAGCTATTTAGAAGCTATCATTTTAGGCCTTATTCAAGGGCTAACAGAGTTTTTACCTGTTTCATCGAGTGGTCATTTAGAATTAGCCAAAGCTTTATTTGGCGACCAAAGTCTTCCTCAAGAAAGTTTAACATTTACGGTAGTCTTACATTTTGCAACGGCACTAAGTACTATCGTTATTTTTAGAAAAGAAATAATAGAAATCTTCAATGGTTTATTTCAGTTTAAATACAATGAAGCCATGAAATTTTCTATTAAAATTATACTTTCCATGGTACCTGCTGTAATTGTAGGTTTGCTTTTTGAAACACAATTAGAATCTTTTTTTGGTGGTAAAATTCTATTGGTAGGCTCAATGCTTATCCTTACCGCCATTTTATTACTCTTAGCAGATAAAGCTAAAAACACTCTTAAATCTGTATCTTTTTCAAATGCCTTTATCATAGGCATCGCCCAAGCCATTGCTATGTTACCTGGTATTTCAAGGTCTGGAGCTACAATTTCTACATCTGTATTGTTGGGAGTAGATCGTACCAAAGCGGCCAGATTTTCATTTTTAATGGTTGTACCTCTTATTTTTGGTAAAGTGGCTAAAGATATTTTTGGTGGAGAAATACAATTTCAAAGCGATCAAACAGGACTTTTAGCAGTAGGTTTCTTAGCCGCATTCTTTTCTGGATTATTGGCATGCCAGTGGATGATTTCATTGGTAAAAAAAAGTAAGCTGTCTTATTTTTCAATCTATTGTGCTATTGTAGGAACGATAGCCATTATTTATGCTTTAACTCAATAAATATGATGGAGGGAGAAGATTTTAAAAATGGCCAAATCATTTTGATTGACAAACCCTTAACTTGGACCTCATTTCAAGTAGTTAATAAGCTCCGTTGGGCCATTAGAAGAAAATTTAATATTAAAAAAATAAAAGTTGGACATGCTGGCACTTTAGATCCGTTGGCCACGGGATTATTAGTGATTTGTACAGGGAAGTTCACTAAAAAAATAAATACTTTTCAATCAGAAACTAAAGAATATACTGGCACCATCATACTTGGTAAAACAACCCCCTCTTATGATCTTGAAACTAACGTTGATCAAACATTTGAAACCGGTCATATTACAGAAGATCTAATTCATCAAACTACCAAGCAATTTATCGGTAAAATTCAACAACAACCTCCCTTATACTCAGCCATTAAAAAAGATGGGGTAAGACTTTATGAATTGGCAAGAAAAGGAGAGACTACACACATAAAATCAAGAGAAATCGAAATTTTAGAGTTTGAAATTACCTCAATCAAAGACAATGAAGTAGAGTTTAGAGTGGTTTGTTCTAAGGGTACTTATATAAGATCTCTCGCTCATGAGTTTGGTTTAGCATTAAAATCAGGGGCATACCTTAGTGTCTTAAGGCGTACTAAAAGTGGAGACTTTGATGTTAAGGAGGCAATATCACCATTAGATTTTGTAAAACTTTTAGATTAAAAAAGGTGCGAAATCCAGCTTTCGGACGCTGGCGTTTCCCAACAATGGTCTAATTCGGCTTTAGAGGTTATTAAATTATTGAATACAATTGTTTTTTTTGAAACACCTCTATTTTTAATTAAAGCTTTAAACTCATTCATCTCTTTACGCTGTACATGATTGCCCTGCTTAAAACAAACGTTAACCTTATCAAGTAAACTTATACTTAACCTTTTTTCTAAATTTAGTATATAGTTTACCAGTTCTTCATGGTTATCTGCCGAAAAAGAGATATTATCCTCAATATAAAAAATTAAAAATCGTTTATACTTTAATTGATACCCTAAATCTAGCTCAAAAGATTCCGCTAAAAATAACGGAATCTCTCTATTAAGTTGTTCTATTTCTTGTGGGTATAGATTTCGACTAGATGGAAATATGAGGACTTTTGCCTCATCAGAAAACAATTTAAAGTTTTTATACATACTTATTGCATTATTTCTAAAAACTCACGTAAATCGTGTTGAACACTTTCACCTTTATCTTTATTGTACCAAATCTGAAGATCTTTTTTAAAGGCTGCATCTAATTTACCATGTTCACTTTTATAAGCCTCTACCATACCGGTAGCCACTTTAGATCTTGGCCCCCAAGAACCCACAACCTTATTCGATTCGTTTTCAACAACAATAAGTTTTGGTATAGACTTAGATCCATTAGTTAAAAAAGCATTCATTAAATCTTCATTCTCATCTCTTGAAACAATACGTAGGTTTATTTTTGAATTTTCTTCGGCTATTTTATTAATAACTGGTAGCGTTTGGGCAGCATCACCACACCAACTTTCTGTCAACACTAACCAAGTAAAGTCCTTTTGAATATCTCTAGCTTTCTTCTGAGTTATTGGATCGATCTTAACCTGTTTGTCTAATCTTTTCATTCTTTTATCATTCAATTTACTGTACTGTAGTAAATCTTCCGATTGTAAAACTCCAGTTGATTTCCCCTGTTTTAACAGATCAATAATTAAAGTTTTATAAGCCTCGTAGCTTAAGGCTTTTTGCAAACTATTTTTGATAATTTTTTCCATAAGATTGTTCTCTTTGATTGATATGACGTAACAAAGATAAAACCTTACTTAATAGTATAATGTAACCCTTGTAACATAGTTTTTACCAATTCTGGCAACTCATATTGATGTTGCCAACCCCAATCTTCTCTAGCCCGCAGATCGTTAATACTTTGAGGCCAGCTTTCTGCGATTGCTTGACGTGAATCTGGAGTATAACTCATTTCAAAATCTGGTATATGTTTACTAATTTCTTGGGCTATCTCTTTAGGCGAAAAACTTATTGCCCCAATATTATAAGACGTGTAATGATTAAATTTTTCATGGTTCATCAATCCAATGGTGGCCTTAATAGCATCACTCATATACATCATGGGTAGGTAGGCGTCTTCTTTTAAAAAGCACTTGTATTTTTTATACTTTAAAGCACCATGAAAAATTTCAACAGCATAATCTGTTGTTCCCCCACCAGGGTTAGTTTTATAACTGATAATACCCGGATACCGAATACTTCTTATATCCACTCCAAATTTTTCGTGATAATAATTACACCAGTGTTCTCCCGCTAATTTACTAATACCATAAACTGTTGAAGGATTCATAATTGTATCTTGCGGCGTTTCTTTTTTGGGAGAGAGGGGGCCAAATACGGCTATAGAACTTGGCCAAAACACTTTCTTAATTCTTTGTTCTTTTGCTAAATCAAGAACGTTAAATAAAGAAACCATATTTAAATCCCAAGCACTTTTTGGCTTTTTCTCTGCAATGGCAGATAGCATGGCCGCCATTAAATAAACTTCTGTAATATGATACTTTTCTACAACCCTTAAAAGATCTTCTTTAGACGTGGCATCTAAAATTTCAAACGGTCCAGATTGCATCACTTCATAATTACCATTTCTAATATCAGAAGCTACAATATTATCATTACCTAATTGTTGCCTTAATTTTAAGGTTAATTCAGTACCTATTTGACCACTAGCGCCTATAATTAAAACTTTTTTCTGCATTGTTATTGAATTAATTGTTCTATACAAATATACTCATTATTCATGCTTGATTTTATAGTATCCTCTATGAAGTACTTCTTTTATTTATGTATTTTTGAGCTTTAAATCACTCAGGTTATGATCCGTTATTTTATAGTATTTGCCATTGTTATGGGATTGAATTCTTGTGGCAAAAAAAAATCAGAAACCATTCTAGAACAAAAACTAGACAGTATAGAATCTCATAAAATCATACTTAATCATAAAATAACTCCTTTATCTACAAAAGCAAAATTGATGGTTGAACCTTGGGGAGAATATCAAAATTTTGATAAATACATTCAACAGTACACTAATATTTCTTACAGTGATGCTCTGTTAAACGCTGGAGAACTAGCAGAACTTGCGACGCAAATGAAAGATTCAATAAGAGTTGAAAAATTTAAAGATCCCTCTGTTAAAATGCGCTTAAATGTAATTAATACACTGAGTTTAAGACTTGCGGATATGGCCACCATACCTACCATTACTGAAAAAGAAATTCAAGAAGAAAGCGATGATTTAATCAAAGCCTTTTCGGCACTTAACTTAAAAATTAATAATGTTGTAAGCCAGGAAAAGCTAAATGCCGAGGTTAAAAATTTTATTCAAGAAGCCAAAACTATTACCGATACCAATTTAATTAACACTTACGCCCCAATTGAAGATAGCCTTAAACTAGAAAAGAAACCACCTGAATAAAGGTAATTAAGTTTCTTTCGAAGAATAAAACAAAACTGAAAATTATTTCTTTTCCTAGATTTACACTTTTACGGTCTTCCAACGCCCTTTTTTAAACAAAATAACACCAATCAAGGCAATAAGGATTTCTGCTAATGTGATCGCCGAAAATACGCCTATCGGACCAAAATCTAAAAATATAGCTATAAGATAAGCAAATGGCAATTGGAACACCCAAAAGCATATAAAATTAATATATGTTGGTGTTTTCGTATCTCCAGCACCATTAAATGATTGTATGATAACCATTCCGTAGCCATAAAATATGTAACCCGCGGCGATAACTCTTAAACACATACTTCCATACTTGACTACCTGAGGTGTTGTATTAAATAAATTAATAATCTCCGGTGCAAAAATCAAATAGACTACAGACACTAACCCCATAAACCAAGCATTATATTTCCCTGTTTTCCATACAGACCTCTCTGCTCTTTCTGGTTTGTTTGCTCCTAAGTTCTGGCCTACTAACGTAGCTGCAGCATTGCTCATTCCCCAAGCAGGCATTAAGGTAAACATCATTACTCTAA
>JAUIJW010000157.1 GCA_030431085.1 Bacteroidia bacterium | reverse complement strand
CATTTATATGGCCCCCGAAAAACCTGAAGGTGATGTTAATTGGATTAAGACCGTACCTGGAAAAGGTTGGTTTAGTTTGTTCCGTTTTTATGGCCCTGATCAAGCATTTTTTGATCGAAACTACAAAGTAGGTGATTTTGAAAAAGTAAATAAATAAAATTTGAAAGCCCGGTCTTAATTAAAGTGACCGGGCTTATTTTTTTGATTTGAAATTTAATAAATATTGATAATACACATTTTAACTCCAAACTCTTAATAAAAAGTCGATAAAATTTTGATGCATGATTTTGTCGATATCTTCGGCGTTAAAGCCTTTGTCTTTTAACATATTTGGTACCTTTTGAAGGTCGGCAATTGTGTTTAGATCTAGTGGAGATTGCTCTTTGCCAAACGCTCCATCAAGGTCGGTACCAATACCCACATGATTGGAATTACCCGCCAGTTGGCAAATGTGATCTATATTGTCAATCATTTGATTTAACGTGACGTTCATATTGTCTGGGGTAGATTGACCTCTTACCCAATTGGGTACCATCATCCAAGCGTCTAAAGCAATACCAATTACCGCATTTCTATTAATCAATTCTTTAATTTGCTCATCGCTAAATTGCCTGTTATGGTCTACAAATACCCGGCAATTATTATGGCTAGCCCAAATTGGGCCGTCATAAATTTTCATGGTTTCCCAAAAACTTTCATCGCATAAATGCGTAGCATCTAAAATAAGATTAAGTTCTTGTATCCGTTTAAGCAGTGCTTTTCCTTTTGTGCCAATACCACCAGAAGAATCTGTGCCGTAGGCATAAGTACCAGGGCCGTAGTGAGCCGGGCCTATGGCTCTTAAACCATTTTGATAAGCCATGTCAAGATAAGATAAGTCTACAATAGAATCTGCACCTTCTAAACTTAAAATGTAGCCAACTTTTTTCTTTTTATCTGTAGTATTTTTCCAATAGTCTAAATGACTTAAGAGTTCGGTACGATTAGTAATTTGTGTCATTTCCCCACAAGATTCCATTGTGTTATACCAGGCTAGTTGTCCTTGAGTTTGAGCCCAAGCCTGTTCTGGAGAGTGCCAACCAGGTAAGCTGCTAGATTTTTTAACATACCTTGCAATTTGCGTCGCCACACAAAGTCCAATATTGCCTTGCCTCATGGCTTCTAGACTAACAGTATTTTTACCTCTATCAGGTTTATCGGTCATGCCTTTTTCGCTTTCGCGGATGTCATCAACTGTCCATCTGAGGTCTCTATTCCATTCTAAGGCATTCATGGCTAAATCTAAATGTGCGTCGAAAATAAACATAGTTATATATTAATTTGATGATCTCTGGCTGCTACTGCCCAAGATGAAATAATTTGATGATTTTCTACTACTAATGCTTTAGGGTATTTGCTTACTGTTGGACAAATATGCACGGGTAAAGCATAGATAATAGTATTAATTTTTGGTAGTTGATGAGAGGATACTTTTACAACCAAGTGCTCTTCACTTTGACTAATTTGTTCAGAGTTGTCTAAGTTTAAAAATTGAACTCTAGGTAAAGGCATTTCAGAAGCTACTGATTTATGACCAAGGTCTAAGCAAATGGTATCTTTAGTAGGATGACTTATAACTCTGCTAATTAATACGGCAGCTGGTAAAAATGGTAGGTCTGGATATTTGTTTTGATATCCAGCATCCCACAGTAAAGTGGTGCCAGGAGATAGTTCAACAGATGGTCTCTGACGATGGACCGGAAAAGTAGGAGTACCTCCTGCAATAATTGTTGGGACTGTTAAATTATTTTTAGTCAATAATGCTGTAAATTGTTCTACTTCTAAATAAGCATCATTACATGCCATATTTCTTTCCGAGTAATCGCTATGATTAATATGTCCGTCGTAAACATGTAGCCCTCTGGCGTTAATTGCGTTACTATCGATCATTTTTTTGTATAAATCGAAGGTGTCAGAATCACTTGGGCAAGCACCAGTTCTATTCATGCCAACGTTTAGGTCTAAAAAAAGATCTACAGTTACCCCAGTTTGAAGCGATTTTTTAATAATAATATCTAGAGTATCCTTATGATCGACTAGAGCAGAAAAATTAGAATGCTGATAGGTGTTTTTAAGGTCGATAAATCGATCAATGTTATAGCCCACTAAAGGCATTGCTAATAAAATATCTTCAGCTTTATTTACTGCTAGTAATTTTGCTTCAGCTATCGTAGAACATTTGAATTTTGTAATATTCTTTTGCTGTTGTAGATTAATGATTTCACCCATTTTATGGGTTTTAATATGTGGTCTTAGTCTATTAACACCTCCAGCAATATCAATCATTCTATCAATATTCGATAAAATTCTTTGAGGATAGATCAATAGATTTGGAGTTATTAATGCACTAGTAGTGTTTAAGCTAAACCAATTCATGATTTATGAAGTTCAAACATTGCTTCTACCTCTACAGGTATATTGTCTGGAAGCATCATACCTACCGCACTTCTAACCCCAATACCATGTTCTTTTCCAAATACATCAGCCATGAGTTCACTAAAACCATTAACCACATAGGGATGTTTACCAAAATCTGGTGTACAATTTACCATGCCCAATACTTTAACAACTCTTTTAACCTTATCTAGACTGCCAAAATGAGTTTGTATGGTCGAAAGCATTGTTAACCCAACTTGGCGGGCTGCGATTTTAGCTTGTTCTGCTGTGATGTCGTCTCCAGCTCTTCCAATCATCAATGACCCGTCCTGCTGCACTGGACCTTGACCAGATACATATAGAAAATTATCAACAACCAATATAGGTCTGTAAACACCTACAGGTGCTGGCGCCGGAGGGAATTGAAGATTTAATGCTTTTACAATTTCTGAAGGTTTTTTTTTCATGATTTTATATAATTGAATTTAATATTAAAACACCAATAAGTCCCATAATACCTACGGTAGTCTCCATAATTGTCCATGTAGATAGGGTTTCTTTGATAGATAAGTTAAAATACTCTTTAAAAAGCCAAAAACCACCATCATTGACGTGAGACATCATCAAACTACCAGACCCAATGGCTAGAACCATTAGTTCTGGGCTAACTCCAGCATTTGTGGTTAAAGGTAAGATAATACCTGCAGCCGTTAAACCAGCAACAGTTGCAGAACCTATAGAAACCCTTAATACAGTGGCGATAAGCCAAGCTAATATTAAAGGTGAAATACTTGAATCTATGAGTAATGCGGCAATGTAATCACTAACCCCACTTTCTACTAAGATTTGTTTTAACGCTCCGGCACCTGCAATAATTAACATAACCATAGTAATACTTGAAATTGAGGCAGATAATGATTTCATAAGGCTTTCCATATTTTTACCACGTGCAATTCCTAGAGTGTAAATAGCAACCAATACCGAGATGAGCATGGCAATAACTGGGTTTCCTATAAATTTAACCAATGGGATTATCCCGGATGTTTTAGGTAGTAGCAGTTCTGTAACTGTACTTAATCCAATTAAAATTACGGGTAAAAGTGCAGTAAATATACTAATACCAGTCTTGGGCATTTCATTGTCTTTTAAGACAATAGGATTGTAAAACTCTTGTAGAGGGCTTGCTTTTATATTTTTAATTCGCCTAGAAAATAAGGGGCCAGCGACAATAATGGCTGGTATGGCAACTACAATACCGTAAAGTAGAGTTTTGCCAATATTGGCATTAAACATTACTGCAATGGCTGTAGGGGCAGGATGTGGAGGTAAGAACCCGTGAGTGACAGATAAAGAAGCTAACATGGGTAAGCCCACATAAATAAGTGGAAGGCCAGTAGATGCTGCTACGGTAAATACTAGCGGAATTAGTATGACAAAACCAACAGAATAAAACATGGGGATACCAACAATAAACCCAGTAAGAACTACAGCCCATTGAATATTTTTGATACCAAATTTATCGATCAATTTTTCTGTAATCCTTTGTGCTGCTCCACTGTCTGCAACTAATTTACCTAACATAGATCCAAATCCCAAAATGAGAACGAGAAAACCTAAAGTATTACCCATGCCAGATTGAATGGCATTAATAATATCTTCTAAAGGCATACCAGATACAATACCTACATATAAACAAACTATGGTGAATGCTATAAAGGCATTGAATTTAAAAACAGCAATTAAAAAAAATAAAATTAAGATACCAGATAAAGCAATAATTAAAGGCATGGAAATTAGTGGTTAAAAAATTACGGAAGCTAATCTACAAATAATAAAGCAATCAAAAACATCCGTTTTCAAAGATACAGGGCATAAATATACAGGAATTTAAAAATCTAATCTAATACATTAAGTTTGTAGTTATAATGTATTTAAAATTAGTATTTTAAAAAGATGCGATTATTAAATTTATAATTTAAAAAATAATATTATATCAATCTTGGCTATGAGTAATTGTATGGTTTAGCGATTAATCTGTCTAAGGGTAGGCAGGCTTTGCAGGTATACAACAAACTGAAAATCTGCTAGAATTTTTAGAAGTGAGCGAATATAAACAAGGTAAATAACCGACTTAAGTTAATAACTTATTATTTAGATTCTTTAATCAGTATTTTTATTCAATTGGTATGTAAAAGTCAACAATAGCTTTTCTTTGAGGATGTTCATTAAAATTGTTATGATAAATCTCAAAAAGTTCTCTTTCCGCTTTTTTATACCCACTTTCGTTCATCCAGATGAATAGTGCAGTCCACGACTTCTCAAATTCGTTTAATCCAATTTCAAAACTCCCAACAATATATTTTCCAGCTTTTATTGTAGTCTGTCCGATTTCTTCATTTGTTTCTATGGCCTTGTCAAGTAAAATCGAAGCACTCATTCTTACTTTGTTGGCTTCAGTAACTTTAAAGCTGTCGTGATAAACTGTTATCATTTTTGTTTGGTCGTTCATTAATCCTTTTGGTGTTGCCCATTGCACTATTTTTTTGTAGGCATTTTCAAGATTATGAGGGCCAATACTTGTGACATAAGCCAAATCCATTTTTGGCATTTCGTTAATTTCAATTCTTGCGTTCATTTTTATCCAATTTTTTAGATTATTAATGACACAAATGTATTTTTCATAGTCAGGATATTCTTGTCCGTTCTTGCTTTTAAGTTGACGAATCTTGCTATGTCGATTAGGATTTTGCTTTTTAAATTCTGTTGGGTTTACTCCAAAATACTTTTTAAAAGTTCTTGAAAATGAAGAGTTATCACTATAGCCAAATTTATGTGCAATTTCGGTTGTTGATATGTTCTTGTGTAATAAGTCTAAGGCTGATTTTTCGATCCTTCGCCTTGTTATATATTCATTTAGTGTTTCTTTTGTAATAAATTTGAAAACTCGATGAAAATGAAACGGCGAGAAAAAAGCAATTTCTGAAACTGTATTTAACGACAAGTTCGATTCTAAGTTTTTGTCAATAAAATCAAAAACGCGATTAATTCGATTTTTGTAATCAGCCAGTATTTCTTTATCTCCTGCTGTCATTCTCTAAATGTTGTACAACGTGTCTTAAACAGTGTATTGTTATTTTTATAATGTTAATTACCTTGACTTGTATACATTAAAAAAGATTTGATAAAAGGGTCTAAATCTCCATTCATTACGGCATCAACATTGGCAGTTTCATGGTTTGTTCTTACGTCTTTAACTAATTTGTAAGGGTGCAT
>JAUIJW010000156.1 GCA_030431085.1 Bacteroidia bacterium | reverse complement strand
CGAAATTTCAAAAGATACTTTAGCGCGGTTGCCTTATCCATTAATTGATGTAACATCGAGCGGTTTGACTCATTCTTACACCAGTTTCAAAGAAGAGCCAAATCCTTATAGAATATCTAAAGTTATTAATCAGAAAAATTTCGGTATCATTAACTGTAATGTTAAAGAAAATTCTGTTCAGATTGAAATTCGTGGTGAACAGAATAAGCTATTCGCATCATATAATCAGAAATATTAAAAAATAACTCAATCAATCATTAAATAATTAAACAAATAGCCTATTTTTGCGCCAAATTTAAAAACTCGAACACCATGGCAACCAATAGAACATTTACCATGTTAAAACCAGATTCTTTAGAAAAAGGAAATACTGGCGCTATTTTAGAAAAAATCTGTGCTGCAGGATTTAAAATTGTAGCCATGAAACAAACGCAACTTACCATAAGAGATGCGCAGTTGTTTTATGCAATACATAAAGAAAGACCATTTTTTGGAGAATTGGTTGAATATATGACAAGAGGGCCAATTGTGGCTGCTGTTCTAGAAAAAGAAAATGCTGTTGAGGATTTTAGAACACTTATTGGTGCAACCAACCCTGAAGAGGCTGCAGAAGGTACTATCCGAAAAATGTTTGCAGATTCTATTAGCGAAAATGCCGTTCATGGTTCAGACAGTGATGAAAATGCCGCTATTGAAAGTGCTTTCCATTTTTCTGGAAGAGAGATTTTCTAAAACAAAGCGCATTGATAATAAAAAAAGCTGCCTAAATAAGCAGCTTTTTTATTTATATGATGTTACCTTTTAAAACAGTTTTACCTCTTTTACAATAACTTTTTTCAAAGCTTCGTTCATCATTTGTACGATTTTCTCTTTACCATAACTCAATTCTTCTCTTAAGGCAGATGAGCTTAACTTAACTCTTAAATTACCATTTTTAAGATCTATTTGTTCGGTATAACTCATAATACCAGCACCCATCACTTCTTCCCAAGTTTCTTTAACTGATAATTTTTCAATACCCTTATCTAGTTTGTTTTCTTGAAGCATTTGCGGTAAAATTTCTTTTAATGATAATGCCTCATTCTCTCTTTTAGCCATAGTATTATAATTCAAACATTGAATAGGTTTGCTTAGTTTCTTGTATTAATTTCTCTGTTCTTTCTGCATGCGTATCAGAAATAAACAGCTGCCCAAAGTTATCGTCATTAACAATATCTATTAATTGAGCTACCCTATTTTCATCTAGCTTATCAAAAACATCATCTAATAACAAAATCGGCTTAACCTTGGTTTGCTGCTTAATTATATCGAATTGTGCTAATTTAAGTGCAATTAAAAACGTTTTTTGTTGCCCTTGGGAGCCTATTTTCTTTATTGGGTAACCATTAATCTTAAACATTAAATCATCTTTATGCAACCCCACAGAGGTGTACTGTAATAAGCGATCTTTAGACAAATTCTCGTTGAGTAAATTTTTAAAATCTGTTTTTAAAAGTTTTGATTTATAATCAATCGTTACCTCTTCAATATTCAGATTTTTATCATAGTTATTTACCAAGTGCGTGTAACGTTTTTCAAAAACAGGAATAAAGTTAGTGATAAATTCTTTTCGTTTTTCAAATAAAGTCTCTCCGTATTGGATCAACTGTAAATTATAGACCTCAATGTTATCTTGATCAAAAGTATGGTTCGCTGCAAAATATTTTAATAATGAATTTCTTTGCGATAAAATTTTGTTGTAATTGATTAAACTACTGAGATAATCTTTGTCGCTCAAAGCAATAATACCATCCATGAATTTCCTACGCATATCGCTGCCTTCAGAAATTAAGTTGGTATCTGCTGGCGATATGATTACTATAGGGAATTTACCAATATGATCACTTAATTTATCATAAATTTTACCATTAAATTTTACGGTTTTCTTACCTCCTCTTTTTAAGCTACAATGCACTTGATCATCTCGATTATCATGGTTAAAAACACCATCAATTACAAAAAAATCTGTATCGTGCTTGATATTTTGACTTGATACCGTATTAAAATATCCTTTGGTATTACAAAGGTGATAAATAGCGTCTAATGCATTAGATTTTCCAACACCATTTCTACCTACAAAACAGTTAATTTTGGAGTCAAATTCAAAATTAGAGGTTTCAAAATTTTTATAATTAATAATGGATATTTTCTTTAAATGCATTTTATTTTTAAATCATTGCAGGTGAAATAATTCTACAATTGGCTTGTCAATTGTTCAAAAAAAATAAAATAATAAACTGATTAACAATATATTATACGTTTTAGTCACATTGTACTCGACATCACACAAAAAAACAAAAATTAAGCCTATTTTAAGGTATATTTTTCAATAAAAATTTTATTTTTGCCCCACTAATAATTATAGGTAATGGCAACATATAAAAAAAGAGGAAATAAAGTAAAAAAAGCAGAGCACAACCCTGTTGAAGAAAATAGCACAACAGCAGAAGTTTTTAATACTTTAGATGAAACAGCTTCTAGATCGGAACAATGGGTAGAGAGAAATCAAAAGATTATTTTTGGAGGACTAATTGCTGTAGTAGTAGTGATTTTAGGCTATTTAGCTTATAATAACTTTGTAATAGAACCTAATGAAATTGAAGCTGCAGACGAATTGGCTTATCCTAAAAAGCATTTTGAACAGGCTCAAACCAATACCGCGGTGGCAGATTCATTATATGCTTTAAGCTTAAATGGTTCTGATGGAAAATACGGACTTATTGATATTGCTGATAATTACAGCAGTACTAAAGCAGGAAATTTAGCAAAATACATGGCGGGTATCGCATATTTAAAAACTGGTGACTACCAAAATGCCATAGATTATTTAAGTAATTTTTCTTCGGATGACGAAATGCTAGGAGCTTTAGCTTTAGGTAATATTGGTGATGCTTTTTCTGAAATTAATCAACCTGAAGATGCTTTAAAGTATTACTTAGATGCTGCCAATGTTAAAGACAACAACTTTACGTCACCACTATACCTTTTTAAAGCAGGTAAGGTAGCCATGTCTTTAAATAAGTACAGTGAAGCAGAAACTTATTTCACTAAAATTAAAGAGCAATACAGCACATCAGATCAAGCTAGAATGATCAACATCTACATTCAAAGAGCTCAGATTGCACAAAACAAATAAGGTTATGGCCACTACAAATTTATCGGCTTACCAAAAAGATACAATCCCAAACGCGAAATCATTTCGGTTTGGGATTGTTGTTTCTGAATGGAATGCAGACATTACAGAAAATTTACTTCAAGGAGCATTAGACACATTAGTACATCACGAAGCTTTAGAAGAAAACATCTCAGTCATTCATGTGCCAGGAAGCTTTGAGTTGGTCTATGGTTGCAAGCAACTTATAGAAACGCATGAGTTAGATGCTGTCATTGCTATTGGTAATGTAATTCAAGGGCAAACCAAACACTTCGATTTTGTATGTGAAGGCGTTACTCAAGGTATTAAAGACCTTAACCTACAATACGACGTGCCTACTATTTTTTGTGTGCTCACAGATAACACCAAACAACAATCTATTGACCGCTCGGGAGGTATTCACGGTAATAAGGGGGTTGAGGCTGCCGTTGCTGCCATTAAAATGGCTAATTTAAAAAACACCTTATAAAATTTACACGCCCTTATATTTACTAAGGTATTTAACAGAACTTTATTGCGATTACTCGATAAAATCTGTAAATTTGCTTATAACGTTTAACGTCTAGTTATGTTCGGAAAAGCCTTTAAACCAAGAGCTCATTATGTATTTAATTACAAGCCTCGTTATTATGACGAGCGTAAAGAGCGTTTGGAAAATTTAAAGAAAAAGTATGCCAAAGGTGAAAATGTTGATGAAGACGATAAGCGTATATTACTTTCTAAAGACAATTTAAGAGACGATTGGAAACGTCATAAAAAAATGGCTGTTGATCGCGGCACTAACAGAAGACTGGCTTTAATCATTGCCATTTTGGTTGGTATATTGGCTTATTTGTTTGAATTGCATAAATTATTTTAATGTCGAATTTTATTCAGTTACTACCAGATAATGTGGCCAATCAAATTGCTGCAGGAGAAGTGGTACAAAGACCAGCTTCTGTGGCAAAAGAATTGTTAGAGAATGCCGTAGATGCCAATGCTACCAACATCAAATTAGTAATTAAAGATGCTGGAAAGTCACTTATCCAAGTGATAGACAACGGATCTGGAATGGGAGAAACAGATGCGAGAATGGCTTTTGAAAGGCATGCTACCTCAAAAATTACAAAAGCTGAAGATTTGTTTAATTTACATACCAATGGTTTTAGAGGTGAAGCTTTAGCCTCAATAGCAGCCATTGCTCATGTTACCTTAACTACAAAAATTGATCAAGAGGAATTAGGAACTCAAATAAAAATTCACGGTGGTAAAATTATTTCTCAAGAAATTGTAGCATCGCCTAAAGGATCTAATTTCGAAGTAAAAAACTTATTCTATAATATCCCTGCAAGAAGAAATTTTTTAAAATCTAATGGTATTGAAACTCGTCATATTATTGATGCTTTTCAACGTGTAGCATTAACTTATCCAGAAATCTCATTTAAAATGCATCATAATGATCATGAGATTTTTAACCTTCAATCTGGTAATTTAAAAAAAAGAATTATTCAGGTATTTGGTGCTAATACCAATGAAAAATTAGTACCAATACAAGAAGATACTGATATATTAAAAATTACGGGGTTTATTGTTAAACCAAGTTTTGCTAAAAAAAAACGAGGCGAACAGTTTTTCTTTGTCAACCAGCGGTATATTAAAAGTTCATATTTACATCATGCCGTTGTCAATGCTTTTGATGGCTTACTTAATCAAGGTTATCATCCGGCATATTTCTTATATTTAGAAGTACCTCCAGAAAGTGTAGACATTAACATACACCCAACAAAAACTGAGGTGAAATTCGACAATGAAAAAGATCTATACGCCATTATCCGATCTACCATAAAGCACAGCCTTGGGCAATACAGTATCACTCCAGTTTTAGATTTTGAAAGAAATGCTTCTTTAGACACGCCTTATACTTATCAAGAAAAAAAACAAGTTCAAGCCCCCACTATAGAACAAAATTTAGGCTATTCTTATAAGAAAAAAGAGGTGCCAAAAAATTGGCAGGCACTTTATGTAGATAACAAATTAGAAACAGAAATTATAGAAAATATTGAGGTTGAAGCCGAAGTCTTAAATAAAACATTGTTTGATTTAGATGAGCATCAAACGGCTCAGACCCATCAAATACACCAAAAATATATTGTAAGCTCTATTAGATCAGGCATGGTAATGATAGACCAGTATTATGCCCACCAACGAATTTTATACGAAGAATTCTTAGAGAAATTAACTACTGAAGGATTTGGTAACCAGCAATTGCTATTTCCGTTAAAAATTTCCTTAAACAAGGAGGATATTGCCTTTATTAAAGAGATACAGCAAGATTTGGTTAGTACTGGTTTTCAAATTTCAAAAATAGAATCAGAAAGTATTGTTTTAGACGCGATACCTATCAATATTACAGAAAATAAAGTGGTTGAAATTCTTGAATCTCTTATTGAAAACATCAAAAATGAAGTGCCAGAATCGAGTTTTAGCCAAATAGATACCATTGCCAAAAGCTTGTCTAGAAGTTTAGCCACAAAATCTGGCACTAGACTAAGTGTAAAAGAGCAAGAGAATATTCTAAATCAACTCTTTTCATGTAAAGAACCTAATATTACTCCTTTTGGTATAAAGACATTTG
>JAUIJW010000155.1 GCA_030431085.1 Bacteroidia bacterium | reverse complement strand
TTGGAAAGATATCTACGTTTCTAATGGTACTAGAAGAGAAATTAATAATCAAGACTATTTTAATGCCGTAGGTAAAGATAAAAACCCAAGAGAGAATCTATTAGAGAAAAGCTTGGCAATCCCATCAGAAAAAATAGACAACTTTGTGTTTCAAAATCAAGGAAACCTTAAATTTAAACAAGTTAACAAAGATTGGAATATCGAATATAAAGGTTTTTCTAACGGATGTGTTTATGTAGATTTAGATAACGATGGTGATTTAGAAATCATCACAAATAATATCGACGATGCTCCTGCTATTTTTGAAAATAAAAGTTCTGAACATAATAACTACATAACCTTAAAATTTAAAGGACCAGAAACAAATAAATTTGGCCTAGGGGTTAAGATAAAGATCAATACTAAAGACGGTAATTTACAATATCAAGAGTTAACCTTAACAAGAGGATTTCAATCTGCCGTAGCGCCACAACTTCACTTCGGTTTAGGACAGCATGATCAAGCCGATTTAATTGAAGTGGTTTGGCCAGATGGAAAACAACAAACATTAAAAAACGTTGCAAAAAACCAAATGCTTGAACTTGCCTATCAAGATGCTGTGAATGTTGAAAAAAATAAGGAGGAAGAGGAAAAACTGTTTAGAACAATTGCAGATACTACAATAGTAGCCCAACACCGTCATGAAGAAAATATTTTTGACGATTTTGAAATAGAAGTACTATTGCCTCATAAAACATCAATGTTTGGTCCAGCATTAGCCGTTGGCGACCTAAATCAAGATGGTTTAGATGATTTTATTATCGGTGGAGCTCAAAATAAGTCTACAGCCATTTATTTTCAAGGCGAAAAAGGATTTGTTAAGCAAGACATACCAGCACTTGAAAATGATAAAATATATGAGGATCTTGGAGCGTTGATTTTTGATGCTGATGGAGATGGACTCAATGATATTTACATGGTAAGTGGAGGGAATGAGTTTGATAAAAACTCTGAAGACTTACAAGATCGGTTGTATTTAAACCTTGGTAATGGGCAATTTAAAAAAGTAGAAGAAGCCTTGCCATCAATGATTACCAGCGGCTCTAGAGTTTATAGTCAAGACTACGATAATGATGGAGATTTAGATTTGTTAGTGTGTGGCAGGTTAGTGCCCGGTAACTACCCATTACCAGCCAATAGCTATATTTTAGAAAATGTAAGCAGTACCGGTAAACCTAAGTTTAAAAATGTTACTCCAGAAATAGCTCCAGAGCTGGAAGAAGTTGGTTTGGTTACAAGTGCTATTTGGACAGATTTTGATAGTGATGGTGCTGTAGATTTTATACTTACCGGAGAATGGATGCCAATTACGGTGTTTAGAAATAATGGAGGTGTATTCCAAAATGTAACAGAAAAATTAAACCTTCAGAATACTGTAGGCTGGTGGTTTAGCATTCAGGAAGGTGATTTTGATCAAGATGGAGATATAGATTATGTGGTAGGTAATTTAGGAACCAATTATAAATACCAGGCTTCAGAAACTGAAACCTTTGATATTTATTTAAATGATTTTGATAAGAATGAAAAAAACGATATTGTATTGAGCTACTTTAATGATGGAGAACACTTTCCTGTACGGGGAAGATCTTGTTCGTCGCAACAAATTCCAGCCATTAAAAAGAAGTTTAAAAACTACGAAGCTTTTTCGCAAGCGAATTTAGTAGACGTTTACACAGAACAAGACTTATCTAAATCGTTACATTATCAAGCGAAAACTTTTGCAAGTTCTTATTTAGAAAATAAAAACGGAAGTTTTGTAGTGCACCAATTGCCAAATATGGCACAATTGTCAAGTATCAATCAAATCATTGTTGAAGATATTGATAAAGATGATTATTTAGATATAGTTGTAGCCGGTAATCTTTACAGCTCAGAAGTTGAAACACCTAGAAATGATGCAGGCATAGGAATGTTTTTGAAAGGTGATGGGCAAGGAGGGTTTACGCCTGTAGCGAATAGAAAAAGTGGTTTGTATATTCCTGGCGATGTGAAAGATATGGCCAGAATAAAAATCAAACAATTAGATTTTATTTTGGCAGCAAAGAATGATGATTTCATTCAGTTTATAAAAATTAACTGATAAGTACTTTAAAATTTTGAAAAGCCTTTATGTCAATGCATAAGGGTTTTTTTATGGTATTATTTTAAAGCTAAGTTTAATAGTAGTAAGCTACTCTAATGGGTTATAGTACTATTTGATGAAATCAATTTTTATGATTAGTAAAGATAAAATAAGCACATAATTAATTAGTTGTCACTTTACTCACTTTGAATTTCTAAATTCAAAGGCTCTGTTTTCTACCTATTTGTATGTTCGGTTTTGTAAAATGAATACAACCAAATTAAATTAGGAATGAAAAAATATGGCTTGCTTTACACCTTTTGTTTGATCAGCATGATAAGTTCGGCACAATGGACGTCCATTAATCCAGGGGCTGGAGGGCAAGTTCAAGATATAGTTTGTGATCCTAATGTAAAGGATCGATTATACTTGGCGTCGGATATGGAGGGAATTTATATGAGTGAAAATAATGGTTTATCATGGCATCCTAAGGGAGAGCTTTTGCATAATAGGGTTTATGCAGTAGCCATTGCTCCTGATAATTCGGATAAATTATATGTAGGAACTCTATACGGGTTAGAGGTGTCTCGAGATGGAGGCCACACTTTCGATTTTGTTGAATTAACTAGGAAAAAGTCTATAGGCGTTATTAGTGTTCACCCTCAGAATACCAATATAGTGCTAGCAGGTTTGGGTTGGAGAGATGATTTAGATTTTATAGAAGGTCATTTTGGATTGGATAGAAATGGCAAGGGTGAAATCTTTCGTTCAACAGATGGTGGCCAAACATGGCAGTCTGTATTCTTTGATTTAGACGTGACAAGTAACAGAAATGTACTTACCATTCAATTTGATCCTACAGACCCCAATAGGGTTTATATAGGCACAAATAAAGGTGTATTTGTAAGTTCAGACGCGGGAGAAAATTGGAAAAAAATCAAGCCTCCAAAAAAATCAAGTAGTAATTGGGGGGTAACGGTAAGTCCAGACGGAAAAGTGTTGTATGCTGCTTATGCCATTAAGGGTAGGCAAGGGCATATCTATGCTACGGCAACAGATTCAATTCAGTGGGTACAAGTTACCGCTGGTTCAGGAGTGCAAATAGGGAAGTTAGATTATTGGTATCCCGAGATAGACCCAAGATCAAAGGGAGAGCAACATAAGTTAATAGTTGGATTACAATATAGCAGAGATGGGTTGTTTGAGGGTACATTTACGTGGAGCAATAATACACTTATAGATTATTCATGGAATACCATTTGGTCTGGTGTGGGTGGTTTTGATACCGGCTGGGATAATGCACATCCCAATCCAAGATTTGTCCATTATACACCAACAAATTGGGATAGGGCCATATGGTCAACTACCAATCAAACCATTTTTCAGGGTGTTCCCCAAGGCCATATTTACAATTGGAATAACCGTTATTCTATACCTAACTATAATTTTCAAGTCCCACATTGGGATACATTTTGGCCAACATATAGCAGTAGAGGAACGGAAAGTACTTATACCTATGACGTTGCTATGAGTGATAATTATATCATTCAAGGTCAAGCAGATAATGGTCTTGTAGAAAGTTGGGATTATGGAAGAAGCTGGTCAAATGTTCAGCATAGAAATAGTAATATGAATCTTTCAGATGTGCAGGCTGTTGATATAGCGAGAACTAAAAGTGGTACCGAAATAGTTTTAGCTCAAGCCACAGGTGGTTATGGTGGTAATGCTATAGACGGCAGACTTTATGTTAAAGTTTTAGAAAGTAAATCACCAAAAGATCAATGGAACTTTTTGGCTGGAGGTCCAGAATTTAAAGGAGGGTTGGCCAACGGAGTACTAAGAGATATAGCTGTTTCACCAGTAAATTCACAAAAAGTGTTTATGTTTTCAGCTGGACAAGGCTTATTTATGATTGAAGACATTGAGCAAGTCATAAATCAAGACAATTTAGATGGTAATGTGTTTTGTCGAAAAATATCTAATGGGGTATTAGATGAGGTGGTAACCGTAAAAAAAATAGCACCTCACCCTACTGATGAAAATATAGTGTATTTAAATGGAGCTAAAGGTAATCAAGGGGTGTTTAAAGGGGTGAAAAAAAATGATGGTTGGCATTGGACTAAAATTTATAGAGGTTCTGGCTGGGATGCCGAAGTGATTGCTTGGCAACATAAAGAACAGGTGTACTTGCTGTTTGCCGGTCAGTCTCAAGAAAAAGGAAATGACGGTAATAATTATATAGCCGCATTGTCCTTAGATGAAGGTAAGTCTTGGCAAACCATTTTCACCAAAAAACAAGCCTTAAATCTAAGGCAAAATTCATGGTTTAAATCGATTAAGGATGATTTTAGATTCCATAGTAAAGGGGGTATTGTAGGTTTCGAAAATCAAATCATCATTAATTTCTACGATCATAGAATGCAAAAGGCTTATGGTATTTTTAAGGGGGTAATTCAGAAGAATAACAAAGTTAAATGGCAAGATTTTACTGGGGATATTGCTTATGGAGGCTTAACATCTGCTATAGTCGTTCCAATAAAAGGAGTAAATCATGTAGTGGTATCAACCGCCGGTGCTGGAGCATGGATAAGGCCTTTAGATGAATAATTTAAAAAGCCAACAATCTTTATAAGTGTATAAAAATGAACTTAATTGAAACTCATTAGTATCAATTAAATAGTTGTAGTAGTCTTATTACTTAAAATAAAATAATCCAGTGAAAGAAGTTCATCTTACCACGGTGAACTTCCTAATTTAGAATGGATTAAAATTCAAACTGAACCATGGTTATAACTAATTTTAATAAACTTATTGGGCAATTATTTTTGTTGGGATTTGTTTTTGTGGCACATTACAGTTTCGCTCAGAAAATTGAAATCCCCAAAACTACACTAGAGTATATTCAAAGGGCAGCAGACGGAGATCATTTGGCTCTTGAAGGCGGACATTTGGCATTAGATGGACATGTAATGCCATATCCATTTTTTGAGGCACATGAAACATTGTATCTTTATAGGTTAGGCCAATTGCGCCATCAGGTGATTTGGAAAGCAGATAGCATGTATTATAAGCCTGATTGGGATGATCATAATCCATTAAAAACCAGTCATACTAGTCAAGGCACAAAAATATCAGTCAATAAACTAAATGGAGGTAGGCATACGCGTGAGAGCTATTGGTTAGAATTACCTCCATTACCTAAGAGCAAGACGGGCTACGAGCGATTTTTTACCCTAAAACCTATAGAAATGACATTGCCTGGTTGGCCAGAAACAACCATATATGTCAATGGCAAATCTAAAGCAGCTTTAATGAGACAGCATTTTTATTGGTCGCTAGATCAGCTGTTGGATGATACAAAACCAAACGCCATCTGCCTTAAATCATTCGGAATCTATGATCAGAAAAGAGGATATAAAGATGTAAGTGTAGTAGAAAGAGATCCTCAAATAGATGAACTTTATTGGTATATGCGCGTGTTGATAGAAGCAAAATCTATACTTAAAGAAGATGATAAGGGGTTTGTTGAAATAAAAACCTTAAGTGACGAAATCATGTCTACATTAGACTTAGATATTGCAGAAACAAGCCTATTTAAAGATCAGATATTTAATTATTTACCAATAATAAGAACTAAAAATAGTAAAATAAACATGGCAAAAAAGAATGGTATACCTACCTTCCTCCAGTTTCTAAATGGGAATTTATAACCAAAAAACAAAGCTC
>JAUIJW010000154.1 GCA_030431085.1 Bacteroidia bacterium | reverse complement strand
GTTGGCTTCAATTCTTCAAGAAGAGGGGTATAAAGTTGGGTTATATACTTCTCCTCATTTAAAAGATTTTAGAGAGCGCATAAAAATTAATGGAAAAGAAATTTCTCAAGAAGAGGTTATAAATTTTATAGATTCTAATAAGGAGTTTTTAGAAAAGCATAAATTATCTTTTTTTGAAATGACAGTTGGAATGGCGTTTAACCATTTTGCTTTACAAGATGTTGATTATGCAGTGGGTGAGGTAGGACTAGGTGGTAGATTAGATTCAACAAATATATTAAACCCTCTACTTTCTATAATCACAAATATAGGGTTCGATCATACTCAATTTTTAGGAGAAACTTTACCAGAAATTGCCTTTGAAAAGGGAGGAATTATAAAACCAAATACACCCGTAGTTTTGGGCGAATTTAATCCCGAAACTTACAAGGTTTTTCAAAAACTTTCTGAGTTGAAAAATGCGGTAATATATCAATCAGTAAAGATTGACACTACAGGAGTTGAATGCGATTTGAAAGGTGGATATCAGCAAAACAATATCAAAACTACAATCAAAGCAATAGACGTGATGAACGCAATTGGTGTGGCGGTTTCAAGAAAATCTGTTTTAAACGGGTTAAAACACGTAGTTAAAAATACAGGTTTAAAAGGACGTTGGCAAATACTTCAAGACTTACCCAAAGTTATTTGCGATACAGCGCATAACAAAGAGGGATTAAGTTATGTAATTAAGCAACTTAATGACGAAGTGTTTCATAAGCTTCATATAGTCTTAGGTGTGGTAGATGATAAAGATTTAGATCATATCCTACCGTTGTTTCCAAAAATGGCAACCTATTATTTTTGTAAGCCTAATATT
This sequence comes from Bacteroidia bacterium, assembly GCA_030431085.1. Taxonomy (GTDB): domain Bacteria; phylum Bacteroidota; class Bacteroidia; order Flavobacteriales; family Flavobacteriaceae; genus Lutimonas. The sequence goes on along the minus strand of JAUIJW010000154.1, from coordinate 4,993 downwards.
ATAAGAGGTTTGAATGCTAATCAATTAAAGAGTAAAGCGGGTCGATTCGGATTAAATGGAGGCGTGTATGAATCTGTGACCAAGGCTTATGAAGAAGCTAAAAATAAAGCATTAGATAAAGATTTAATTTTTGTTGGGGGAAGCACGTTTGTGGTTGCCGAGTTACCACTATAAGTTATGGCAGAAAATGTAATTTTTTGAAGTTTAAGATTTTTAACTTAAATTTGAATAACTAGTTTTTAAATGATTTGAATATAATTTCAAATAATGATAAAATCTACTACTAACTAAAAACTTCACTTTTAGGCAAGTGAAGTTTTTTTATGAAAAAAGATGAAAATAATTATTTAAAATGTTTGTCAGAAACAAAAACTCAATTATATTTGCATCCGCTTAGGGCAATTAGCTCAGTTGGTTCAGAGCACCTCGTTTACACCGAGGGGGTCGGGGGTTCGAATCCCTCATTGCCCACAGAAAAATCCTGCTAGAATATAGCAGGATTTTTTTATGATACTACCTCAGATTCTTCAATTAATTACTGTATGATTTTATGCTCGTAACATAGAATACAATATTATTTAATCTCACCCCACTGTTTAGAAAGTTAGTTTTTATGTTAAGTTTAAAAAAACTACTTTTGATGCTCTTAAGCTGCTAAATAATAGTAGTTTAAAATTATGTTAATATAGTTTTGCTTAATTAAGATTTAAAATATAATGGATTTGAAACACCAGAAATTACTTGTGCTTTTGTTACTGATACAGCAATATGTATATGCTCAACAAAGTATAAATTTGGAAGAAGTACTTAAGAAAAAACCCAATATCATTTTTATGATGTCTGATGATCATGCTTATCAAGCCATTAGTGCTTATAGTGATAAGCTGATTAAAACACCAAATATTGATAGGTTGGCAACCGAGGGAATGGTGTTTGATAATGCATGTGTAACAAATTCTATTTGTGCGCCCTCAAGAGCTGTTATTTTAACAGGTAAACACAGTCATATTAATGGAAAAACAGACAATCACTTCCCGTTTGATGATACGCAAATAACGTTTCCTCAATATCTGCAACAAGCCGGATATCAAACAGCTATGTTTGGCAAATTGCATTTTGGTAATAATCCAAAAGGATTTGATCAATTTAAGATATTGCCGGGCCAAGGAGCTTATTACAATCCGGATTTTATCACCAAAAATGAGGGTAAAATAAGAGTAGAAGGATATGTAACCGATATTATTACAGATATGACTCTAGACTGGTTGGATAATGAGAGAGATAAAGAAAAACCTTTTATGTTGATGTATTTGCACAAAGCACCTCATAGAGAATGGCTACCTCCACCTAGACATTATAGACAATACATTCATAAAAAATTTTCGGAACCAAAAACGCTGTTTGACGACTATAAAGGTAGGGGAACCGCAGCAAAAACGGCGGAGATGAATTTGCTAAAACATATGAATTGGGCAGGAGACAGTAAAATTTATCCAGAAGTGATGGATGAATTAGGAATTAAAGATGTATCTGGGTGGGATAAAGAAGCTTTTAGAAGAGAAGTTGGCAGAATGACACCGGAACAAAGAGCCTCATGGGATAGTGTGTATGGATTTATGAATGAGGATTTTAAGAGTAAATATCCGCAAATGACGGAAAAACAAAAAATGCAATGGCGCTATCAAAGATATATGCAAGATTATTTGGCTACTATTGCAGCTGTCGATGAAAACGTAGGTATTCTTTTAGATTATTTAGATCAGCATGGTTTAACTCAAAATACGTTGATCATGTATACCTCAGACCAAGGATTCTATTTAGGAGAACACGGTTGGTTTGATAAAAGGTTTGTTTACCAAGAATCATTCAGAACACCATTACTAGTAAGGTGGCCCGGGGTTATTGCACCAGGATCAAGAAATGCACAAATGGTTCAGAACCTTGATTTTGCTCAAACAATATTAGAAGCGGCACAAGTTGAGGTGCCAAATGATATGCAAGGTGAAAGTCTATTGCCATTATTTAAAGGAGAAGAAGAAAAATGGAATAGAGATGCGGTGTATTATCATTACTACGAATATCCTTCTATTCATATGGTTAAGAGACACTATGCTATAGTTTCTGAAGAATATAAATTAATACATTTTTATTATGATGTAGACGAATGGGAACTTTATGATCGGAAGAATGACCCCTATGAAATGAACAATGTATACCATGATTCAAAGTATACTCAGGTGGTTAGTGATATGAAACAAAGGCTTAATGATATTAGAAAAAAATATGGTGATTCAAAAGAATTAGATCAAAAATATGTTAATGATTACTTAGAAAAGATTAATGCCATCAATAAAGGTAAATAAGAAATATAGTATAAAAAAAGGGCTTGAAATTTTTCAAGCCCCCAATAATCCGAGGATCAATTTTGAGTATATTTTAAAAATTAAACAGAGAGGCAAATCTCCATTTTTTTCTTTTTCTATTTTTAAGAATTTTGTTTTCTAACTGATGAAGATAAAATCTACCATTAGAATTAATCTTTGCTCGTAGTATTTTCTTTCTTTCATAGCTTATTCCCAAGCTACCAAAATCACGCCTTTTACGAGAGTCAACAATTACAAGATTTTTACCTTGCAACTCTCGAAGTGTACTTGACATAGTATCATAATCATCGTCAATAAAAGTAATGTCTACAAAATTACCATGATGATGGTTTGATAAATAGTGTAATATTTTGTGTTCTAAGTTCAAGTAATAGGGGTTTACATTACATAGATGCTAAAACATTAAATAGGTTGCGTAGATTACAAAAAAAAAGGCCTCACCATGGTGAGGCCTTTTAAAGTGTTAGATGTTTTTGCCTTAAAATGCACGATACATAGGTGCTTTTTGGTCTTGCATTCTGAGGTAAACAATGGCTTGTCCACGATGATGGGTAATGTGATCACGTATAAATTGATAACCCTCAGATTTTGAAAATTTAGGTTTTTCTGGCATAAAGAAAAACTCAAAAGTAGTTTTTAAATCGTCATCAGACATGCCGTTTAGTGTTTCAATGGCATTATCAAAAGAATGATTAAGTAATTTAATACATTCTTCTTTCGAGGCGCCTAACTTTTTTTCCATGGCAGCACCTTCTTCAGGGTTAATTTCCATTTTCTCTCCTTTAATAAAAAGGTTAACCATCATTTCTGTAGACATGCCAATATGGGCCATTTGCTCCCCAAATGTTTTGACTGAGTCTGTAGTTTTAAAAGTGTATTTATCTGCTGGCATAGCTTCAGCTACCTCAATAGTATAAGCTTTAGCATGTTTAAGTACTTCCGCAAAGCGGTGTTTTTCTTTAACCATATTATTTTTTTCAATGGTTATAAAAGCAAATAAACTCAATGTGGCGAGTAAAATGAACGATAGAATAATTTTTTTCATGGTTTGATTTTTAGGGGGTTATTATACTAAAGTACGAAATAATTCGCAATTTTTTAATGTCATTGAATTTGCGTAACATTACCCTGCCTAAATAAAGATTAGATTGAATGAGCACAAAAATTGTAAAAAATAAAGAGTTAAGTATTTACGAAGCCTTAGTCCCTGTAATTACATTGGTGTGTATGCTGGCCTATAATGTTTATGTGTATGGTGATGACGCTTTAAGCGGATCGAATCAATTTATCTTGTTGCTTGGAGGTGCTATTGCCGCTGTAGTTGGCTTTTTTAATAAAGTGGATTACAAACAAATGATCGATGAAGTCGCTAATAATTTAAAATCTACTTCGGGAGCGATATTAATTTTATTAATGGTTGGGGCTCTGGCAGGTACTTGGCTTATAAGTGGCGTAATTCCCACCATGATTTTTTACGGCTTAAAAATTTTAAACCCAACAATTTTTTTACCAGCGACTGTGGTTATTTGTGCTATTATTTCTATAGCTACTGGTAGTTCGTGGACAACCTCTGCCACCGTAGGTATAGCTTTAGTAGGTATAGGAGGTGCTTTAAATATACCGTTAGGCATGGTAGCCGGCGCTGTATTGTCTGGCGCTTATTTTGGTGATAAAATGTCGCCCCTATCAGATACAACTAATCTCGCACCTGCCATGGCAGGTACAGATTTATTTACCCATATTAGATACATGGCCTATACTACTGTACCAACCATTATCATTACATTAATTGTCTTTATTATTTTAAGTGTAACTATAGATACTAGTGGTGAAGCCAATTCTTTATCCATTTTAAATGCTATTGAAGATGCTTTTTATATCAGTCCGTGGTTGTTACTGGTACCGTTAGCCGTTATCGTGTTAATTATTAAGAAAACAAAGCCATTGATAGCGCTGCTATTTGGCACGTTATTAGGAGGGGTTTTTGCCATTATTTTTCAACCTGAAGTAGTAATGAATGTTGCTCAAGCCAATAGTTTGACTTTTAAATCTGCTTATATGGGGGTGATGAATGCTATTACAGTTGAAACCTCTGTTGAAACCACTAATGAAGCATTAAATGATTTGTTTTCTTCTGGAGGAATGAACGGTATGTTAGGCACCATTTGGTTAATTATTTGCGCCATGGTTTATGGTGGGGTAATGGATGCCATAGGAGCACTAGCAAGAATTAGTGATGCATTGTTGAAATTAGCCGATTCTGTGTTTGGACTTTTTGCAAGTAGTCAGCTGAAGGAGCTGATGCTTCTTTGTACCCAATCCCAGTCCAATTCAACTCATTAAATAGGCCTTCAACCAAAGTATTTCTTGACAAAAGAAAATTCCGCAGTTTATTGAGATATTTGTTTTTGTAGCTTAATGCAGCGTTGTACCATTTATATCCAAAAAACAACTCATCTCCTCCATCACCTCCTAAGGCAACTTTAACTTTTCTTTTTGTAAATTTTGATAACTCATATGTAGGTATAAACGATGACCCTCCTATTGGCTCATCAAAAAACATCATAATATCTCCTAAATCATGAGTAAACTTTTTTCCTAAAATCAAC
>JAUIJW010000153.1 GCA_030431085.1 Bacteroidia bacterium | reverse complement strand
AGGGCATTATCTATTGTGCCAGAATATTTCAATAGATATAATATTGGTGCAAATGTTTCATGCTGTACAATCTCAAAATGATTTTTAGCTTCGGCAATCGCGGGTTTTACGTAACAGCCACTTTCAAAGCCCTCGCCTGTACAAACACCGCCTTCAACAATAAGCTGCCCTCCTTCTTCTTGTACTTTTTTTAGCGCATTTAGATACATCTCTACGGCCTCTATATCAATTAAAGGCCCCACATGATTGGCCTCATCTAGAGGATTGCCTATACGCAGTTGCTGATAAGCATCTACAATGGCATTTTTAACTTTATCATAAACACTTTCGTGGATAATTAATCGTCTGGTAGAAGTGCATCGTTGCCCTGCAGTACCTACAGCACCAAAAACGGCACCAATAACAGTCATTTTAATATCTGCGTCGGGTGTTACAATAATAGCATTGTTTCCGCCCAATTCAAGTAAAGACCGGCCTAAGCGTTCTGCAACCGTTTTCCCTACAATTTTACCCATCCTCGTTGATCCTGTGGCCGAAATAAGAGGAACCCTAGAGTCTTTAGTCAATAGCTCACCAACTTGATAGTTGCCATTGATCAAACATGAAATACCTTCAGGAAGGTCATTAGCTTTAAAGACTTGGGCTGCTATTTTCTGACAAGCAATCCCACAAAGTGGTGTTTTTTCAGAAGGTTTCCAAACACATACATCACCACAAATCCAAGCTAAAGCAGTATTCCATGCCCAAACAGCCACCGGAAAATTAAAAGCAGAAATAATACCTACAATACCTAGTGGATGATATTGCTCATACATGCGATGGCCAAAACGCTCAGAATGCATAGTAAAGCCATGTAATTGCCTTGATAAGCCAACGGCAAAGTCGCAAACATCAATCATCTCTTGAACTTCACCAAGACCCTCTTGGTAGCTTTTACCCATTTCGTAAGATACCAGTTTGCCTAGTGGTTCTTTTAACTCTCTAAGTTTTTCGCCAAATTGACGAACAATTTCTCCACGTTGCGGTGCGGGTTTTAATCGCCAAGTTTTAAAAGCTTCTTGAGCAGTTGCTATAACCTCTTCATAGTCTTCTGGAGAAGTAGAAGTGACCGAGGCTATTTTTTCACCATTAACTGGAGAATAAGAGGTGATAAGGCCAGTATTATTAGAGTTAGAAAAATGTATACTTCCTGTTGAGGTGCCATGATTTTTTGACTCAATGCCAAGTTGTTCTAGGGCCTCACGAATTTCAAATTGTGCAGCTATTTTCAAAATATGGTTGAATTAAAATTGTTATTGCGAATTTACAAATTATAATAGCCAAATAAAATTATAGATTGTATAATCGTGAATTAGTAAATTAAGAATTTACGAAATCGGTAAGTAAAAGATTTTAGAATCTATAGTTAAGTCCTGAATAAACACCTAAATAATAAGGTTGGAAGTTACCAGGATTTTCAGAATAAGTATTGAATTGATATTTAAACATTGGAGAAACATTTAAAAACCATTTGTTGTTGATTTTATAATCTAAATCCAAACCAAAGTTACCACTAAAGTTAACACTGTTTAAGTTGGTCGCCTTACCTAAGTTAGTATGGTAAGAAGCCGAGTTTAGAGAAATACTATTATTAGATAAGAAAAAAGTACTAAAACCGCCAATTAGATTTACCCCAAATTTATGATCGTAAAGATTATATTTTACTTCAACTGGCCACTCAAAATACTCAATAGACTGATTTAAATCTCCGCTTAAGCTATTGGCTTTAAATTGGGCGCTGGCCTGAACATCGTGGTAAGGTTTTTTGTTTTGTGATGATAATACCACGCTACTATAACTATTTTTAATATGGCTTAAATCTGATTTTGAGCTTGCAAAAGAGGCTGTAACACCTTTGGTATTGTAAGCCAATTCAACACGATTAACACCAGATTGAAGATTGATTTTTTTGGTTAATTGGTAATTTACTTTTACCCCTACAGACAAAGCGGTTTCGCTTGACTTTGAATTGTTGGCTAAATCATTGTCTAATGACGATCCTGAGGTTAATGAGCTATAATATACTGGAGAAATGGTTGGCCCAATAGACCATTTATTTTTATTATCACTAGATTTTATTTCTTCTAAATCGAAATCACTTTGAGTGGCGGCAAGTGCATCATCGATAGATATTTGAAAAGGATTTTCAATCACACTTTCATTAGGTGTATGGTTCTCGAATTGATTTTCTAAGTTGAGTGTCGTATCAAAAGAGTTTGTTTCGCTTGGAGCTTCAATAAAAACTGGTTTGCTTTTTTTTACGCTTTTAGCAATGGTTTTGGTTAAATCAACCAGTTGTTGATCGGTTTTATGAATTACCTTAAGATGGTTTGGTGAATTAACCTCTTTTGTTGGAGATTGATCTTGTACCAAGCCATTTGGGATATCAGCATTTGAGGCTGGTACTATAGGAGGAATATTGTTGGTTGAGTTGTTAAAGTACCAAACACTAACAGAAGACAAAAACAACAAAATCATAGCCACACCACTAAGCTGTTGCCAAAGCGGAACAACTTTTTTGCCATTTGCTTGGTTTAACTGATTTTCAATATTGCTCCAAATCTTACCCTTAGGTTGTATTTCTAAGTCTTTGAAGTTTTCTTGAAAAACTCTATCAATATTCTTTTTTTCTAACATGCTATAATAGCCCTAGTGATTGGTGTTGTTGATTTTTTTCTATTTTTTCTTTCAATATGAGTCTAGCTCTAGACAAATTAGATTTAGAGGTACCTTCGGCAATGCCAAGTAATTCTGAAATCTCTTTATGCGAATAACCATCAAGTACATATAAGTTAAATACCATTCTGTACCGTTCTGGTAATTCTTGCACAATTTTTAATAAATAATCTAAAGAAAGTTCTTCTTCATCTATTTCTACCTCAACCTCATCTGGAAGATTTTCTTCTACTAAATTTAAAACATTTTTTTGACGGTAAGTCTGCAAGGCAGTATTTATGGCTATGCGCTTCATCCAGCCTTCAAAAGATCCTTTAAATTGATATTGACCAATTTTGTTAAAAATGGTAATAAAAGCTTCTTGTAAGTTGTCTTCAGCTTCTTGTTGTGTACGAGAATACTTCAAACATAACGCAAATAGTTTACCAGCAAAAAGATGGTAAATTTGAGATTGCGATTTGATATCGTTTTTCTTACAATTTTTTATGAGTTGATGTAAACTCATTCGCTATAATTTATTTGTTCTAAGTCTCTGTTTTTGAATCTCAAAAAGTACAAAAAAATAAATTGATTAGCAATATTTAACAAAAATGTCTCAATGAACGTATTTATTAGATACTTTTTTAAAAATAGGTTGCGTGAAAATGATATACATTTGCAGCATCTATGGATGCATTAATCGATCAAATATTTAGAATAGAATCTGATAGCAACTTCAATCAATTAGCTATGAAAGTCTTTGATTATCAGGTTAAAAACAATATATTGTATCAAGAATTTATCCATTATTTAGGCATAGATATAAATAAGATTCAAGATTATTTAGACATTCCATTTTTGCCAATATCGTTTTTTAAAAGTCACCAAATTATCACAAAAAACAATAAAGCCGAAGAGGTTTTTTTAAGTAGCGGTACTACCGGAATGGAGCAAAGTAAGCATTATGTGAGCGAATTAAAGGTCTATGAGCAAAGTTTTTTACAATGTTTTCAGCAGTTCTATGGCGCTATAGAATCGTATACCATTTTGGCGTTACTTCCTAATTATTTGGAAAGAAAGGGCTCATCACTCGTGTATATGGTAGATCAATTAATGGCTAGAACGCCATCAAATTTTAGTGGATTTTATCTACATAATCTAGACGCTTTGGCTGAAACTTTAAAAAAATTAGACGAACGGGGTGAAAAGGTGTTACTTATCGGAGTCTCTTATGCTTTACTTGACCTTATAGAACAGTACCAGTTTCAGTTGAAACATACCATTGTGATGGAAACTGGAGGGATGAAAGGGCAAAGAAAAGAAATGGTTAAGGAAGAGTTACACGATGTGCTATGTCAAGGTTTTGGAGTGAAGTATATTCACTCAGAATATGGTATGACCGAACTCTTATCGCAGGCCTATTCCCATGGTAATGGTATTTTTAATACACCACCATGGTTAAAAATTTTAACTAGAGATCCAGAAGATCCGTTACAAAGACTACCTCACAACAAGGTGGGTGGAATTAACATAATTGATTTGGCTAATATTTATTCTTGTCCGTTTATTGCCACTCAGGATTTAGGTAAAACGCACAGTAATCATACCTTCGAGGTGTTGGGGCGGTTTGATAATTCCGATATTAGAGGTTGTAATTTGATGGTAGTTTAGTGTGTCTCTAGTTTAGTATCGAGCTTTTGAAGTAGTTTTAAACTTAATTTGTAAAAAACATAACCGATAATTACACCCAAAATGGCGCCGCAAGTTACATCTAATGGAAAATGTACACCAATATAAATTCTGCTATAGGCAAATAAAATAGGCCAAATGAAAAACAACAAGGTGTATTTATAATATTTTTTTAAGGTAAGATGCATGAACAGCGAAACGGCCATTGATGTAGTAGCATGCCCAGATACAAAGCTAAAGCTCTTATTGTTTTTTAATATTCTAATGATATTATTAATTTCTGGGTCTCTATTAGGTCTTAATCTGCCCACTGTATTTTTGATAAATACAGTTAATTGATCTGAAAATGCCACCAATACAGCGGTAAAGATTAGTAAAGCAAGGGCTTTTTTCCAGCCTAAAGCTTTGTGTATAAGGTATAAAAAGAGAAGGTATAGGGGAATCCAACTTAACTGGTTGGTTATGGTTAGCCAAAGCGTATCCCAAGGTTGACTGCCTAAGGCATTGAGTTGTACTAATAAGTTTTTATCAAAAGCAATGAGTTTGTCTAAAAAGGTCACGATTATAGATTGCGTTTTATTGGCCCAGTAATATCATCTATATTTTCTTCAATATTACTTTTAATATCTTTAACTTCTTGGTTGATGCTTCTCGTAAACTCGGTATCTATGCCATTATCCTTTGCACTTTCGGTAATTTCTTTTTTTACCTCATTGGTGGCGTTTTTTAAAGTCTGCATACCTTTGCCTAGACCTCTAGCAATTTCTGGTATTTTATCTGCACCAAACAACATCACCACAATAACTAAGATTACAAATATTTCAGCACCACTAATAAATAACCACATAATTCTATTTTTACAGTACAAAGATAATACAATTACAATACTGTAAATATTTTATTTTTTAGTTAACATTCGTTTAATTTCATTAAGTTTCATTAGAGCTTCTATAGGGGTTAATGCATCTATATTAGTACTTAAAATATCGTCTTTGAGTTGCTCTAAAAGAGGGTCGTCTAATTTAAAAAAGCTTAATTGTAAATCATTTTGAGCCGCCGTTTTTAATTTGTTTTGAATGTCTTCTGAAGCATGGCTTTTTTCTAGGCGCCTTAACATTTTATTAGCCCGATGTATCACCGGAGTAGGCATGCCAGCCAATTTGGCCACATGAATCCCGAAACTATGTTTACTGCCTCCAGGAGCTAATTTTCTCAGAAAAATAACATTATCTTTTAGCTCTTTTACAGAGACATTAAAGTTTTTAATGCGTTCAAAGGTTTCACTCATATCATTTAACTCATGATAATGGGTTGCAAATAGAGTTTTGGCATGTGTAGGATGTTCGTGAAGGTATTCGGCAATAGCCCAAGCTATAGAGATACCATCATAGGTACTGGTACCTCGACCAATTTCGTCAAGTAAAATAAGGCTCCTTTCGGTTAAGTTATTTAGAATACTGGCAGTTTCATTCATTTCTACCATAAAAGTAGATTCTCCCATTGAAATATTATCACTAGCACCAACACGGGTAA
>JAUIJW010000002.1 GCA_030431085.1 Bacteroidia bacterium | reverse complement strand
TCTCCAGGATTAATTCTTTCTGGTGAGTATCCTGCAAAAAAATCTTGGTTAAACTTAAGACCTGAAACTTTTTCTAATATTGGAATACACTCATCTTCTGTTGCTCCAGGAAATACTGTAGACTCATAAACAACAATGTCGTTTTTTGACAGCACTTGACCAACCGTTTCACTAGCCTTGTATAGCGGCGTTAAATCTGGTTGTTTACTTTTATCAATTGGCGTTGGCACCGTAACCACATAAAAATTAGCATCCTTAATATCATTGATATCATAAGACAACCATAATCCGGTTTTTAAGTTACTTAAATCTTGAAATGATGATGTATTGACACTTTTTAAATCTTCTGTAGATGTTTCTAGAGTAAAATCATTGTTTTCTCTCAATTCATGAACTCTTTTCTGATTGATATCAAAACCTACAACTTGATACTTTTTTGCAAATTCAACAGCTAAAGGTAATCCTACGTAGCCTAAACCAATTACGGCAATTTTAAAGTTTTCCATTCTATTTTTTTTTAAGGGGATGACAAATTTAATTAAAAATAGTTTGCACTATTAACTTAATATCTTTTAAAAATGTCCAATTTTTAACATATTCTTTATTAATAACAACTTTATCTTTCCAAATTACTTCATTATTATAGGTAATAGGATCTATTTGTTTCGATAAAACCTCTTCTTCATTTCTATATTTTAGGGTCGCCGGTCCTGTAATCCCTGGTTTAACCGACAAAATAATTCTATCATCACCTTTAAGTTTATCGGCATATCCTGGCACATCAGGTCTAGGCCCAACCATACTCATTTCTCCTATCAAAACATTATACAATTGCGGCATTTCATCCAGTTTAAAGAACCTCATGAATTGACCAACTCTTGTAATTTTACTATCTCCTTTTACAGTGATATGGTTTATATTAGGAGCTCCTCTCATGGTACGCAACTTGTACATTTTAAACAAACTACCATCTTTACCTACTCTTACCTGACCATATAAACCATTTTTTTTTGTAGATATTGTGGCAAGCAGCCAAAGAAGGAGTATTAGGCCTCCTAAAATTATTAAACCTATAAGAGATACAAAAATATCAAACGAGCGCTTACTAAAACTTTGTATCTTGTTTAAAGCCATCGTGTTTTAGCTAAATCTATCTCTCACCTTTTGAATAAAAGATTTCTTCTCATTAGTATGATAGCCATTCCCATACTTCCCATAACCGTAACCATAGCCGTAACCATAGCCGTAGCCTCCACCATATTTATTTTGAACAGCAAAATCATTAAGTACATAGCAAATATTTTTCACTTCATTATTGTCGTACTTAGCATCTATCATCTTAGGCATACCTCTCTGAGTATAATTTTGCCTAATCATATAAATAATAGCATCTGCATACTTAAATAATTCTAAAGCATCTGCTACTAAACCAACAGGTGGCGTATCAACAATGATATACTCATATTGTTGATATAATTTCTCAAATAACTCTTCTGCTCTCTCACTTAAAATAAGTTCGGAAGGGTTAGGAGGTACTGGTCCGGAAGTAACAATATCTAAATTCGTGATACCAGAAGGGGTAACAACTTCTTCTAAGTTTTTTTCTCCTATTAAATAGTTAACAACTCCTTCTCTATTATCGGCTTCGAAATCTGTATGCATTTTAGGCTTTCTAAGGTCTAAACCTAATAAAATTGTTTTTTTACCACTCATGGCAAAAACTGTAGCCATATTCTCTGCACACATTGTTTTACCTTCTCCACTTACAGATGACGTAATGACAATGGTTTTTGTTTTTTTCTCATTGGGTAATAAAAACTGAATATTCGACCTTAATGCCCTAAACGATTCTGCTATAGTAGAATTAGGCTTTCTACTTACTACCAATCGGTTTTTATCGTAATGATTTTTACCAATAACACCTAATACAGGAATTTTATAGGTTTTTTCTATCTCTTCTACTGTTTGAATTTTATTATTTAAAGTTTCTTTAGTAAGGATATAAAGCATTGGCAACATAATACCCGACATTAAAGCTACTAAATAATTAAATGTGTTTTTAGGTTTAATTGGACCTTGACCAACATCTTTAGCATTATCTAAAATTTTAATATCCGAGACATTAGCAGCTATAGCCGTACCTGCTTCATAACTTTTTTGCTTTAGATAATTATAATTTGCTTCAGTGATATTATATTTTCTTTGAAAGTTTAACAGACGCTGTTCTTTAGGATTAAGTTTACTTAATCGAGAATTATTTCTTGCCATTCGTCTAGTCAAATTATTAAGATTATTACGAATGGATACTTTTAAAGAAGCTATTTGTTCTAATAAAATTTGTCTCTCAAGTTTAATCTCTTCATTCAGTTTAATTAAGGGAGGATAATTAGACTTCACCTTTAACTCTAGCCCTTCTTTTGTCTTAGACTTTAATATTAAGTTGTTTACGCTATTGATAATATTAGGATCCTCCATATCAATAAGTGCAGGAGCTGGTATACTTTCACTATTAAGAATATTGTTATTTCTTAAATAATTATCCAAATTATTCAAATACTCTAGTCTATTTCTTGTAGCCTCGAGTTCACTATCTAACTTAGTTGCCTCTTCCAGCAATGCACTACCTTCGGCAGAAAGGTCATAAATTTTATTTTCTTGTTTATATTCTCCTAAATCTGTTTCTATGCTTTTTAAACTATTGGCCTCTACTTCAAAAAGCGTATCGATATATTGTTTCGTTTTTAGAGCATATTTAATTTTTTGATTTCTTTGATCTTTATCCAGTACATCTACGGTAGTATTTAAAAAATCTTCTATTCGTTTTTTATTCGAACCGCTATAACTTAGCTCCAAAATTGAAGTTCCTTTCTTTAACGTAGATACATCAATTTGCTGACATTTTTTTACAGCACTATTGAAATTATTAAATCTAATAAAATACTCTTTACCTGATAAGTCGTTTAAGGCGTTCTTACTTTTAACTATGAAATTAAAATATGGTGTAACAATGGGTTCTCCTATGGCAAAAGTTCTATCGTAAATCAAGTTTTCTGGCACAAACGATTTAGTATTGTTATTGCTATAATTTATTAGTTTATTATTCTCATCATCAAACTCTAAAGTTAAATTCACCTCATCATTATTCAAGAATGTTAATTTGATTTCGGTATTTTGGAGTTGATAGGCCAAAGTATCTATTTCTACAATAAATGGCGTATTTCCATACACGTCAGTTTTTCTAAAAGTAGCATCTTTTAGATAATCTATATAATAGTTTAACTTTTTAACTACTTTTTCATTATGAGTTCTTGACTGAAGTATCGTTATTATCGTTTCAACCTTATCGCTCGGTCCACCCCAATTAAATGCAATATTTGTACTTGAAGAAAATAACGGATTTTGCTCGTCTTTAACAGTGATTAAACTCTCCAGATTATAAACTTTTTCTGAAACGTTATTTACAATTTTTGCAATTACAAGTGCAATCACAATGGTTACAACAAAAAGTTTCCAATAACCTAGAACTTTATAAATATATTCCTTTATATCAAAAGTTTGCAGCTCGTTTATATCTATATTATTCAATTGTTTCATTAAACAATGGATTATCTTATTTAGTCGAATTAATCAATAATATTGCTGTTGTAACTAAAGACAAAACTGATATTACTGTAGTTAGTGTTTGAACTCCCGTAGTTCCTGTTCCCCATGATTTTTGCTTTAACGGCTCAACATAAATAACATCATTGGATTGAATAAAAAAGTTATCAGAATTAAAGGTAGACATATCAGTCATATCTATCTTAAACCTTTCTGTTTTATCCATAGTTTTTCTAAAAACAGAAACATTTTTCCTATTACCTACAAGCGTGATATCGCCAGCATTGGCAATAGCTTCTACCAAACTAACTTGGTTTTGAAATATCACCTTTGTCCCTGTACTCCCCACCTCTCCTAATACGGTGAAACGTATTCCTGCCAATTTTACATTAATAAAAAAATCATCTGAACTTTTAAAATATTGTAAAAACTCTTGTTCTATTTTTTCGCGTACCTCTTTGGTAGTATACCCCAATACATTAATCTCCCCAATATAAGGTAATCTAATATTACCATGATCGTCAATACTATAAGACGTAAAATACAAACTCTCTTCATTGTATCTCGAATTATTATTAGAGTCGCCTGCAGAAGATTGAAACAATTCAACTAACTTGGTATCAGAAGATTTAATCTGAATATCAAGCATATCATTCACCTGTAATTTATAAGGCTCATTTTGTAATTTTTGAATATTCTCACTATCTTCAAGTTCTCCTTGAAAATAAACCAAATCTTTATTCGGAACACAAGAAAAGAACAATATGGAAAGCAATAGGAAGGTTATGTACTTCTTCATTCTTATTTTTTTGACTAAATGGCAAATATAATTTTAAAATTGTTCACAGCAATAAAATTTCTAGCTATTTTCGCAATTAAAAAGTAGTATTGAATTTTCAAGTTTGGGCATATCTAAAATTTATATTTTCTTCTAACAATCAACATGGTATCCACTCTCCTTTTGTGTATCATTTTATTACACAATGCTTATATAATAATTCTATCAATAATCCTGCAAAAATTAAAGTACTCAAGGCCTATAGAAGGGATTTGTTAAATAATGATACCATTATTAATGTCACAGATTTTGGAGCAGGATCAAAAGTATTCAAAAGTAATGAAAGACGTATTTCCGCGATAGCAAAAAATGCCGGTATAACGTTAAAAAACACCATTTTACTTTATAAAATATGCACATATTTTAAGGTTTCTAGAGTGTTGGAAATAGGTACTTCATTAGGATTGTCAACTTCTGGTCTTTCAATATCTGATTCTGTCTCTAAAGTTATTACCCTAGAAGGGTGCCCAAAAACTTCAGGTGTAGCTAAACAACAATTAAATAAACATCAATTTAATAATGTTAACCTTGAGGTTGGCGAATTCAATCAAATCATGCCGAAAGTATTAAAGAATAATCAATTTGATTTGATTTATTTCGATGGCAATCACACAAAATCTGCCACTATAGAATATTTTAATCTATGTAAATCACAAATTAAAAACGAAAGTATATTTATCTTTGATGATATTCATTGGAGTTCCGAAATGGAGTCCGCATGGCAGCACATTAAAAATGACAAAGCGGTAAGTGTAACTGTTGATACTTTTAAATGGGGCATTGTCTTTTTTAGAAGTGAACAACCTAAACAACATTTTAAAATTAGAGTTTAAATCATGAAAATTTACACCAAAACTGGCGATCTAGGAGAAACATCTCTATTTGGGGGCACAAGAGTAAAGAAATACAACCAAAGAATTGAGGCTTATGGCACTATCGACGAGTTAAACTCTTATATCGGTTTAATTAGAAGCGAAAAATTAAACTCAAAAGATACAACAGCCTTAATTAAAATTCAGAATGAATTGTTTACCATTGGCTCTACACTGGCTACACCTCCAGATAAAGAAAAACTAAAAAACGGAAAAGACCGACTTCAAATCATTAAGGTAGATCAAAACGACATTGAGTTTATGGAGCACGAGATTGACCATATGAATGAAACTTTACCACCCATGACTCATTTTATCCTTCCTGGAGGAGATACACAAGTGTCATATTGTCATATTGCACGATGTATTTGTAGAAAAGCAGAAAGAATTTGTGTTGAACTTCATGATAATGAGCCTATTCAACCCATTATCATCCAATATCTCAACCGCCTATCCGACTATATTTTTGTGTTGGCACGAAAGTTGTCTCATGATAAAAACATTGAAGAAATTAAATGGATTCCAAAAAAAACCTAACCTAAACCTAATGATTATATTAGCTATTTATTTCTTTAAAAAACACGTTCTTTTTAAACCTTAAAAATAATAAACAAAATACTTGCTTTTCTGCTTAAAAAAATTACTTTTGCATAAAATTGAAAATTAGTTTTAATTATGTATTGGACATTAGAACTGGCATCATACCTAAGTGATGCGCCTTGGCCAGCTACTAAAGATGAACTTATTGATTATGCAATAAGAACAGGAGCTCCTTTAGAGGTTGTAGAAAATTTACAGGCTTTAGAAGATGAAGGTGAAGTATATGAAATCATCCAAGAGATTTGGCCAGATTATCCTACAGATGAGGATTTTCTTTGGAATGAAGATGAATATTAAATTAAAAGTCTCGACATGAGACTTTTTTTTTGTTCTATTTTCATCCACTCAACCTATAAAATCTTAGACAATTTCATTTTAAGGGTTTAACAACCTATATAAATATCAAAACATTATGAGTATTCTAGATTCAGTACTAAAGGCCTTTGTTGGCGATAAAAAGAAAAAAGATTTAAAACTTTTACAGCCCATTGTAAACAAAGTTTCTGCGTTTGAAGCAGAGATTGGAGCATTAAGTTTAGATCAACTAAGAGCAAAAACTTCAGAATTTAAACATAAAATTGCCCAAGCTACTCAAGAGCTAAGACAACAAGTTTCAGAGTTAGAATCAGAATTAGAAACAGCAAACGTTGATCGAAAGGAAGCTATTTATAAAGAAATCGATCAGCTTAATGATGATATTTATCAAATCACTGAAGGTATTTTAAACGAAATCCAGCCAGAAGCTTTTGCTGTAATTAAAGAAACCGCAAGAAGGTTTACTAACAACCAAACGCTTGAGGTAAGTGCTACTGCCTTTGATAGAGAATTATCCACTAAAGATTATGTTACCCTAGAAGGTGATAAAGCCATATGGAAAAACAATTGGGATGCCGCTGGCGCAGCCATTACTTGGGATATGGTACATTACGACGTACAGCTGATAGGTGGTTCTGTATTACATCAAGGTAAAATTGCAGAAATGATGACTGGTGAAGGTAAAACACTTGTTGCAACCCTCCCAATCTACCTTAACGCATTAACTGGCAATGGTGTTCATGTGGTGACTGTTAATGATTATTTGGCTAAAAGAGATGCTTTATGGATGGGACCAATTTTTGAATTTCATGGACTAACCATCGATTGTATTGACAATCATCAACCAAACTCCGAAGAAAGAAGAAAAGCATATTTAGCAGATATCACTTACGGTACCAATAATGAATTTGGTTTTGATTATTTAAGAGACAATATGTCTCATTCACCAAACGATTTAGTGCAAAGACCCCACAATTATGCTATTGTTGATGAGGTAGATTCTGTTTTAATTGATGATGCTAGAACCCCTTTAATTATTTCCGGAGCGACTGCACAAGGTGATCGACATGAGTTTAATGAACTTAAACCAAAGGTTGATGAAATTGTACGTATACAAAACAAATATCTTACTGGTATCTTATCAGAAGCGAAAAAATTAATTAAAGAAGGTAATACCAAAGAAGGCGCCTTTTTATTATACCGAGTATATAGAGGTTTACCCAAAAACAAAGCGCTCATTAAATTTTTGAGTCAAGAAGGCATCAAACAGCTATTGCAAAAAACAGAAAACCATTACATGCAAGACAATAACAGAGAAATGCCTCAAATTGATGAAGCATTATACTTTGTTATTGATGAAAAAAACAACTCTATTGACTTAACAGATAAGGGGATTACTCACCTTTCAGGAGACAACCAAGATGATCATTTCTTTGTTCTACCAGACATGGGAGTTGAAGTTGGCAAAATTGACAGTCAAGAAATTTCTGCTGAAGATAAAGCCAAAGCCAAAGAAGAACTTTATAGAGAGTTTAGTATTAAAAGTGAAAGAATTCACACCTTAAATCAGCTATTAAAAGCTTATACTTTATTCGAGAAAGATGTAGAATATGTATTAATTGATGGTCAAGTCAAAATTGTAGACGAACAAACTGGCCGTGTCATGGATGGCCGTAGGTACTCAGATGGTTTACATCAAGCTATCGAAGCAAAAGAGAATGTAAAAATTGAAGCAGCTACACAAACATTCGCTACCATTACTCTCCAAAATTATTTTAGAATGTATCGCAAGCTATCTGGTATGACCGGTACGGCTATTACAGAATCAGGTGAATTTTGGGAGATTTATAAATTAGATGTCGTTGAAATTCCAACCAACAGACCACTTATAAGAGACGATCGAGAAGATTTAATTTTCAAAACCAAACGAGAAAAATACAATGCTGTTATTGAAGAAATTGGTAAACTCGTTGATCAAAAAAGACCCGTATTAGTAGGTACTACTTCTGTAGAAATATCAGAATTATTGTCCAAAATGCTCTCTATTAGAAAAATTGAACATAATGTATTAAATGCTAAACTACATAAGAAAGAAGCTGATATTGTTGCTTTGGCAGGAAACCCAGGAGTGGTAACCATTGCAACCAATATGGCTGGTCGTGGTACAGACATTAAGTTGAGTGATGAAGTAAAAGCAGCAGGCGGATTGGCGATTATTGGTACAGAACGTCATGATTCTAGACGTGTTGACCGACAATTACGCGGTAGAGCTGGTAGACAGGGAGACCCTGGGTCTTCTCAATTTTATGTTTCTTTAGAAGATAATTTAATGCGTTTGTTTGGCTCTGAAAGAATTGCAAAAATGATGGATAGAATGGGCCTTCAAGAAGGTGAAGTCATTCAACATTCGATGATTTCTAAATCAATTGAACGTGCCCAGAAAAAAGTTGAAGAGAACAATTTTGGTATTCGTAAAAGGTTACTTGAATATGATGATATTATGAATGCCCAAAGAGAGGTAATTTATAAAAGAAGGCGCCATGCCCTTTACGGAGAAAGACTTCAGGTAGATATCGTAAATATGATTTACGATACCTGTGAAGCTATTGTTATTAATAACAAGCCTAATAATGATTTCTCTAATTTTGAGTTTGAATTAATCCGTTTCTCATCTACAACTTCTCCATTTTCTGAAGAAGAATTTAAATCTAAAGATGAAAGGGTATTAATAGACGAATTATACGAAACTGTTTACCAACATTATCAAAATAAAATTGAAAATAACGCAGTAGCGGCCTTCCCTGTTATTAAAGATGTTTATGAAAAACAAGGCGATCGTTATGAACGAATTGTAGTACCATTTACAGATGGGGTAAAAAGTTTACAAGTAGTTACCAACCTAAAAGAGGCTTATGATAGTAATGGTAAACAATTGATTAAAGACTTTGAAAAGAATATCACTTTAGCCATTATTGATGATACTTGGAAAAATCATTTAAGAAAGATGGATGATTTAAAACAATCTGTACAAAATGCTTCTTATGAGCAAAAAGATCCTTTATTAATCTACAAATTTGAGGCATTTGAGTTATTCAAACAAATGTTAGAAAAGGTTAATAAAGAGGTTATGTCATTCTTGTTTAAAGGTGAATTACCTAGCCAAAATCCACAGCAAGTATCTCAAGCCAAAGAACAAAAAAGAGAAAAAGTTCAATTGAGTAAAGAAGAATTTAGCAGTCCAACTCAAGAAACTAGTACTAATCAAACTCAGCAACCTCAAGTTACTGAAACGATAGTTAGAGCGGAAAGAAAAATAGGTAGAAATGAAAAAGTAACAATCAAAAACATTTCAACCGGAGAAAGTAAAACTGTAAAATATAAACAGGCCATCCCATTTATTGAAAAAGGAGAATGGGTACTAATGGACTAAATAAAATTTTATCGTAATTAAATAATAGAATCTCAGGTAATATAAACTGCAATATTTAAGTGTTTTATATCACCTGAGATTCTATTATTACTACTTTTTTTATATAAATTTGATTTTCTACTAAGAATTACTTTAATGAAAAAAGTTATTTTATTACTATTAATTACTTTAAAAGTGGTTGCTCAAACACCTACAAGTGAACTGATTGATAGTTTAAATTTAACAAACAATAACGAAAGAAAAATTGAATTATATAGTGAAATTGCTTGGTCTTTAAAAGATACCGATTGGACTAGAGCATTAAAATATTTAGAGTTATCCGAAATTGAAGTTAAAAAAACAAACCAAAAAAGTTTACAGGCGATAGTATATAAAACTGCTGCCGAAATTTATGCTTCAAAAGACGCTCTAGATGTAGCCATAGATTATTATCATAAAGCATATGATATCTATAAAGGTGGGAATAATTTCGAGCAAGCTGCTAAAATTGAAAACAATCTAGCTGTTATTTATGGACAAAGTAATAATCAGGATAAGGCCCTTCAGTACTTTTTTCATGTTTACAGTTATCAAAAACAAAACAAAGATACAGTAGAGTTAGTCAAAGCGCTAAACAATATCGGTACAGCCTATTTAAAGAAAAACTTAGACTCCTCTCTTTTTTATTATAAAAAAGCTCAAAACTATATAAACACCGTAAAAAATGCCACCCTTAAAGCTTATATTTCCACGAATTTAGGCAGAACCTATAGCCTAAAAAATGATACATTACAAGCTGCCAAGTACTTCAATAATGCCCTACAACTTATGGATAGTACGATGAACGAATCATTGTATTCGTTTATTCACCAATCAATATCACAGCACAACTTAAAAGAAAAGGAATATTATAAAGCTATTTTTCATGCAGAAAAAGCTTTAGAATTTAACGAACATAAACCAATTAGCTTTATCAGTCAAAATTTATCAAATATCCTTTTTAATGCCTATTCCGCGGTTGGTAATTACAAAGAAGCGGTTAAGCATTATCAGAACTACAACACTATACGAGATAGTCTCAATACAGAAGAAAAAGCTGTGAATTTAGAGAGAATTAAATTAGAACAAGCGTATAAATCAAGAAATAAAATACGTCTGCTTAATGAAGAAAAACAACGATTTAAACTTTACTTAATCGGATTATTTTTAATCATAGGAGTTTTAAGTTTGAGTATTTTATTGATAAAATATAGAAATAAGCATATTAAAAACGAACTCGAGCAAGAAAAGCTTAAACGAAAACAACAAGAACTTAAACAAAATTTAGAAGAAAAAAACAAAGTACTAATCGGAAAAGCGATGACAGAAATTCATCGAACAGATATTATTAATAACATTTTAATCGAGTTAAAACAAATCAAGCTTAAAGCGATTAAGAAAGAAACTCAGCAGGCGATTGACTATATTTTAAAGAAACTTCAAAAAGACCTAAATATTGATATTTGGAAAGAATTTGAAATTAGTTTTGAACAGGTTCATCAATCATTCTATAATAACCTGAGCAAAAACCATCCAAGCTTAACTCCAAAAGATAGAAGACTTTGCGCTTTATTATACCTTGATTTAACCACTAAGGAAATCGCTCAAATCACTGGACAATCGTTTAAGTCTGTTGAAAATGCACGTACAAGATTGAGAAAAAAACTCAATTTAACGAACGAAAAAATTAACCTTTCTACCTACCTAAACTCATTTTCTGCATAAAAAAGTAACTAGCACCAATCTTACTTATCATCTTACAATCAGTATTTTAACAAATAGTGAGTGGTAAAAAAAGGGTGGTAATAATGAGGTATAGTGTTTTTAATGCGCTGTATTATTTTATGCTATAATCACTTCATCATAATTTAGCCCGCATTCTCATAAAAGACAACAATGAAACAGGGTAAAAAAAATGAACCAGCTATTAATGTAGACGAATTATTAGAGGATAATCTAACTAAAAAAAATGCCCTCATAAAAATAGTTGAAAAAATAAATACACAAAATTTCAAAAAGAATCAAAAATCAAAATCTTAAAAATTACAATTTCAATTAACCTTACTTAAACATTAATTTAAAACAAATTTACACATGAAACATGTTTACTCTAAATCGAAGTCATTACTACTTCTACTTGGGTTATTTATCTGTTCTTTAGGGATGGCACAATCGCCTCTACAGGTAAGACCAAATAGCAATGCTAAAACTGCAGTAGAAAACCCTGCTACAAAGCAGATTAAAAAACAAAACCCTCCGTATGCAAATCAAAGTGCTAATCAAAAGGTTTTAAATACAGGTTCAAGTACTAATGCGTATTTACAAGAACCAGTTATCCCAAATGGTAGTAAAAAATTATCAGAAGGAGAAAGTCAGCAAATTTCAAATCGCCTTAATACGGAACAAACTCTAGTTCAACCCTTATCTAATACAAGTTATCAGGATACAACAGGAGTAGATGTTAAAACATTTGCCAAATCGGCAAACTTGAATGCTAAAAATATATTTGAAGCTAAAAAATCGGCTTTTTCTTTAAAGAAAGCTGATTATATGCAATTAAAATCTACTTCCTTAAAACACAATCGCACTGTGGCGACTTATCAACAAATGCATAATTCCATTCCAGTTGAAGGTGCCATGTATAAAGTTAGAGAAGATCAATACAAAATTGAGGCTTTTGGGTACATTAGTAGTGATATTAATTTAAATAGCAATTATAAATTATCTAATGAAGATGCTTTACAGCAGGCCCTAAATAAAGTGAATGCCAAAGAATATTTGTGGGAAAGTAAAAAACTATCGTCTCTGGTTCATAAAAATATTTCTAAGAAACCTAAAGGAGAATTGGTATATGTAGGGCCTAATTTCTCTACGCAATTAAATAAATATCATTTGGCATGGAAATTTGATGTTTATGCTACCTCACCACAAGTAAGCCAAACTGTTTATGTTGATGCCAATACCGGAAATATTATTCTAACAATCGATTTACAAAGAGATACAGATGTTATTGGTAAAGGAAAAAGTAGATATGCAGGTGAAGTAACTTTTAATACACAGCAATTTGCTGATGGCTATAGATTACAAAATACCCAAGGTAAATATAATGTGCCAATTTATACATTAAACATGAATCATGCCGATTGGCCAACAGATGAGATAATTACAGATTTCATTGATGAAGATAATATTTGGACAGATTTACATAACGAATCACGTGATGAATCTGCCATAGACATACACTGGGGTATGCAAAAAACTATAGATTATTATACTGAAAAATTTGACAGAAATAGTGTAGATGATGAGGGGCTGAATGTAATTGGTTTAGCTCATTTGGGCGAAAACGTAAGCAATGCATCTTGGACAGGTGGTTGGGCTCAATTTGGTGACGGAAACAATGCTCCTTATGTATCTTTAGGAATTACTGCACATGAATTAACACATGCAGTTACACAATTTTCTGCCAATTTAGTATATGCAGGTGAATCTGGAGCCTTAAATGAATCTTTTAGTGATATGCTTGGTGTTGCTGTTGAATTTTATGTAGGTAAAGATACCAAGGATGATATCTGGAAATTAGGCGATGAGCTGTACGATCACGGTTCTATGCGTAATATGGCTGATCCAAACGTAGAAGGGCATCCTGATACTTATGGAGGAAGAAACTGGGTTAACCCAGCAAATTTAGGGTATGACAATGGTGGTGTACACATAAACAGTGGTGTATCCAATTACTGGTTTTATTTGCTTTGCGAAGGTGGTAATGGTGTAAACGACAATTATGATGATTATGATGTATCTCCTATTGGAATAGAAAAAGCTGAAAAATTAGCTTATGTAACCTTAACAGAATACCTAACACCATCTTCAAACTTTGCCCATATGCGCCAAGCGAGTTTAATGGCTGCAGAAGATTTATTTGGGCTTGGTTCTGAAGAGTATATTCAAATTACCAATGCTTGGTACGCAGTTGGAGTTGGTACTCAATATAGTGACAACCAATTATCTTTAGTTTCTTTTGATGCACCAACGGTAGACTGTGGGCCACTAACTGGTACAGAACCATTTTATATTACCGTAAAAAATACAGGAGCGGCAAATATTATGGCCAATAGTACAATTAACTACAAAATAAGAGTAATGGTACTCTCTAGAGGTAGGTTTTTTGAACTTTACTCCAATGATGGAGAAACTACTTTTGACAATGAAATACCTATTGGAGAAAGTGGTACGCTAAAAGTACAAGATGACTTACCTTACTTGGTAAATGCAAGAATAACCAATTATGTAGAAATAAAACTGGATTTTGATCCTATTGAAGATTTTAGCACTAAAAGTGGACTATCTGTATTAACTGGATTCATTGTTCCTCCTGGCGAAAAAGATTTAGATTTGGCGCTAAAAAGTATCAGTTTACCTACTACAAGCGGTAATAGCTTGCCAACAGATCATAAGCTATCTACAACAATCAAAAACTTAGGGTGTCTTGATATTGCGTCTGGCACAAGTTTTAAAGTAGGCTATATTAATACGTTACACGAAACAGATACTATATGGAAATCAGTTACCTTAACAGAAGATTTTAAGGGTGAGTCAGAATTAACTGTAGAGTTCGATAACAATATTGATTTATCGGCACAAGGACTGCATACTTTTGAGGCTTTTGTTTCTTATCAAGAAGATCCTGTACCAAGTAATAATTCTATTATTAATGCAACTTTTAGTGGTAGCATACAAGAGTTTCCGTATAGTGAAAATTTTGAAAGAACTACTGGAGCCTGGACTTCTGTAGCTCTACAAAATGATCAAAACTGGGTTTACTACAAAAACCCTATTAAATTTAGGGGCTTACCATCTGAGTATATGTGGGGTACTGCTATTTATGGAAAAACTATCTTATCAACAACCAATGCTGATTTTGCCTTAGAATCTCCTGTATTAGATTTTACAAACATTACCTCACCTTATATGGAGTTTGATGCCATTTGGGCTTTCGAAAAAGGGTACGACGGCTTAATTATTGAATACTCAGAAGACAATGGCACCACTTGGGTGAAAATTGACAGCGAAAATTATTCTGAGGATACACATTATAATGATTTAACACAAGGCCCTTGGTTTACAGGGGTTAACAGTCAATCTTTTAAAGACCCAATTAAAGTAAGGTTAAACAACCTTGCTGGTAAAAAAGCTAAACTTCGATTTAGAGTATTAACCAATGAAAACCCAGATAATTTTTACGGTGCTTTTGTGGACAATATTTATATTGATGAAGCTCCGTATGATTTAGAAGTTATCTCAGCCAATATTAATGCAGGTGAATGTGAGTTAGATTTCACA
Organism: Bacteroidia bacterium; assembly: GCA_030431085.1. GTDB lineage: Bacteria > Bacteroidota > Bacteroidia > Flavobacteriales > Flavobacteriaceae > Lutimonas. Next base: position 19,704 of record JAUIJW010000002.1, on the reverse strand, counting down.
TCAGCTAACTTAACGGTAGATGTTGTAAATAACTTCCCAACAAATCAAGAAACACTTACTTTCACTACGCAAATTTTAAACATGGAAGGTGAAGAATTGTATGCATTCGCAGAAACGGGTACAATTAATTTTACCAAGTTTAAAGATACCGTGTCTTATAACTTTACCACCGCTTTAAATTTTTCTAGCTTTGGTGAACATCAAGTTTCTGTAACAGTTTATCCAGAAGATACTGCAAAAGAAATTAAACCAGAGAATAATGCAATTGTCTTTTATGAAGATATATGGCCTAAAGAAGATCTAGTAATAAATTCTTTACCATACCTAATGGATTTTGAAGATGAGAATGGTTATACCGGATGGAGAACTAAAGAAAATAAAGGATCTAATGGGTGGAAGCACGGTGTTCGATCTGATTTAGGTACTCCTGGATGGTTTATTGCTGAACATACCAATTTCATGGCTAGTAATGACGATAAATGTAACTGTGATGCCTCTAATGACATGTTAATTTCTCCAGTTTTTGATTTAAGTAATTATACAGAAGCTTACCTTTCATTTGATGGATATGGAGATAGATTTCAATTTTCTGACGGTTATGTAAAAGTGAGTACTGATGGTGGTATTACTTGGAAAACTATATATAATATTGCTTATTTAAGTGCTTGGCAAGAATATGATGTTGATTTAAGTGACTATGCTGGCCAATCATGTGTACAAATTGCTTTTGTACATGATGACAACGGGTTATTTGCCAACGGATTTGCGGTAGATAATATTGAAATTAAAAAGTCGGCTATCGATTTCAAAGTGGCTAACTTAAGTGTCCCAGAAATGATGTATACACATACACCAGATCACAAATTGTTTATTGGTGCAAAAAATATAGGTTATAATGCTGTAGACCAGGTAGTAATCAACTATCAAATATTACAAAATGGCAACCCAATTGGAAGCCCTGTAGATGTTGAAAAGAATGCTTCGGTTTTACAAAATGAATCCATTATTTACATCATAGAAGATTTGCCAGAATTAGAGGAAGGTGTCTATGATATTGAAATTACAGTAAATGTGGAAGGAGAAATCAATTTAGATGATAACAAAGTCGTAGCTACTATTAATGTAGTTAATGATGCTCCAAGCTTAACCACACTAGATTTCTCTGATTTTGAGCAAGGCGCTTTATTTGGGCAAAAAGGATGGATTTCTAATGAAGGAACCAACAATTATCCTTGGAAAGTAGTGGTACAACATGAAAATCCATATTTATCGCTACCAAAAACAGATCACACCGGCGATGAATCTGCTCAAATGTTGTACAACCAGTTAGAAAACAATTATTACTACGGAGAATTAAATTCTTCCTTCTTTAGTTTACCAGACAATGTAGCGGGATTAGAATTTTATTATGCTCTACAATCTAATACTATAAATGCGCTTATCTTAGATATTAAAACCTTAAATGGAGAGTGGGAAGAAGTATGGAGAGTGTCCAATCAAGGCGATCATAGAGATAGAACTTGGCAAAAAGCCGTGGTTAATTTAAGTGCGTATAAAAACAGTAACATTATGTTGCGTTTTAGACATGCTAAAGCAAGTGGGTACTCTTATATGGCCCTAGATGATATTACTATGACTACAGACCCATTAACCGATGTGGCTATTGAATTAATTTCGCCTAGAGATATCTGTGGTGTAAATGATGAAGTTACTATCCGATTAACTAATTCTGGCCAAGTAGATATTGCAGCCGATGCCATTACTTTAGATTTAGAGTATAGCAATACCCAAGAAGCAATTACAGAATTGGTTGATGTAAATATAGCAATTGGCGAGAGTATTGACTATACGTTTAAGGTACAGCCTACTTTGTCTGATGTGGAAGACTCACATGTGTTTAATTTAGTGGCTACCTTAGAAGGTGATGAAATTACCAACAACAATATCATTAACAATTATGTATATCAAAAACTTAATGAAGATTTTAAAATATTTGATAATACGACCATTTATGGATACCAAGGGCAGACATTATATTTAGACGCTGAGACCAACATTATTTATAATGAATTGAATGCCTCTTCTTATACCTGGAGCAATGGTGAAACAAGCAATGGTATATATGTTAACCAATCTGGCACTTACGATGTAACAGTTATGTTTGCCAATGGTTGTGAACTAACAGAATCTGTTAATGTTCAATTTGATAATTTTGAATCAAAGTTAGCAAGCGGAGATGTTTGTGGGCCTGTAGTAGATTTAAATCCAGGCGAATACGATGCCTACGAATGGTTTGATGGTTCTACCAATGCCACCTATCCTGCAACAGCAAGTGGTGATTATTATGTAACTGTTTATAAAAATGGTGTGGGGAAAATATTACACACAAGTATAAACATAATAGGCAATGAAACCCCTGAAATTCAAGTGTATAAAAGTAGAAAATTAGGAGCGAGCTTAGAAGGAACATCTTACCAATGGTATTTAAATAATAGACCATTACCTAACTCAAATACCAAATCGATTTTAGCAATTTGGGAAGGTGAGTATACAGTAGAGGTAACTAACAGTAATGGATGTTCTAGTATTTCTGAACCATTTAATGCAGATGGATTAATTGTAGAAAAGTTGATGAAACCATTTAGGGTTTATCCTAATCCAACCGAAGGTTATTTAAATCTTTTCTTATCAAATGAAATGACTGGCACAACATCAATAAATGTTTACGCACTAGGCGGTCAAATGGTAATGAGTAATACTTATTCTGATTTGCCAGAAGGCATTGATTTAAGCACATTAGACAATGGTATTTACATTGTTGAGTGTATTATTGAAGGTGAAAAATACACCACTAAAGTGGTTAAAAAATAAATAAGAATTAATTCTTAACAAGTAACTCAAAGCATCGAGTTACTTGTTTCAAAACATATTTAAAATGAAAAAATATTTTATATTAACGTTGATTTTGTTACTTCAACTAAATGTAATTGGACAAACAGAAGAAGCTTCAAAAACAGATAAACAACCTATTAAATATAACCTTGGTGTTAAAGCCGGTCTTAACATTTCTAATTTATCATATAGTGGCGGCGAATTAGATGTTTCTAGTAAATCTGGATTTTTTGCAGGGGTGATGGCAGAATTTTCTTTTAGTTCTAAATTTAGCTTACAACCAGAAGTTTTGTATTCTCAACAGGGGGCCAAAACAACCTATTCTAATAAATTTATAGAAAATTCGGACTACCAAGGCACTATAAAACTTGACTATATTAACATCCCATTAATAGCCAAGTATTATTTAGCCAAAGGGGTGAGCATTCAAGCTGGTCCACAAATTGGAGTTTTAGTTAATGCCAAGAACAATTATAAAGACAATTTTTTTGGGTATGAGAACGAAGATGAATTTGACTTATCAGATTATACGCATAGCCTAGATACTTCTATTAACCTTGGTTTAGGTTATCAATACAACAATACATTTTATATTGATACTAGGTATAATATTTCCCTTTCGGATGTTTTTGAAGATGGAAAAGCTGATAATTATTTAGATCTAGATATGGCAAATAGGGTGTTCCAAATATCCATTGGATATTTCTTTTAAAAAAAAAAGAGGCTTTAAAGCCTCTTTTTTTTTTATAACCAGAGTATTTTATATTTTAGCCCCTCAAAAGTTACACCTTTTCATGCTGCTAAAATTAACTCCTCTACGATTTTATTTATATACCTTTTTTTATTTAATATTTATCGGGGGGTTAACTGCTCAAGTATCCGATGAAGCTCATAAAAACAACTACAAATGGTTTGATGAGCAAATTGGTTTACAAAATACAGATTTGTACAATGGGGTAAGGTATGTTACTCAATTTAGAACATTACCAAATGATTTTAGATTTTTTAAAAATGATGATTATCATTTAGCGAAAATTACTTTTGATCAGCAGCCTTATTACGACATCCCTATTAAATATGATTTATTTCAAGATGAAATTGTAGCTAAGCTTCAAGGTTCTAACGGAGAAAGTATTGTTTATCTTAATAAGTTTTTTATTTCTGAATTTAGTTTTCTTGACAAAACATTTGTTCAATTGAATAGCCAAAGTAGTAATGAACCTGTTCAGGGGTTTTATGAATTAGCTGTTTATAATGAGCCAATAGAGCTCTATATAAAATATTATAAGCAAAAAAAAGAATTCATAAAACAAAAATCACTTTACCACAAGTTTAGTTTAAAGGTGAGTTATCTCCTAAAGTACGAAGGACAATACTATGTGGTTTCCAGTAAATCCGATATTCAAAAAATACTACCCAACTTTAAAAAGCAAATCAACAGTTTCTTCCAAGCTAATAAAAAGATTAAAAAGGACAATCCTACAGAATTTATGAAAATGCTAGCGCTCAACCTCAATCGTTACATCCGTCAAACTACAACTAAATAAATGATTAAGAACCTTATACTTGCAATTTCTCTAGTTTGTTTTTCATTTGGTTACAGTCAAATATCTTATGAAAAGATATCTATAACTTACGATAACGCAAGCATCACCGATGTTTTAAAAAAAATAGAAAATAAAACATCATACAAGTTTTATTATCTTGATGAGTGGTTTAATGAGAATTACAGAATCTCTGGAAATTTTCAAAATACCTCTGTACCTTTAATTTTAAATAATGTTTTTGACCAAACTGTGATCAACTATCATTTTGCAGATAATAATCGAATAATTTTAACACAAAATAGTATTATCTACGATACTCTTCCTTCAAATTTTTTTAAAGAGAAAGAGGCAGATGAAGATTTACAAAGTGCTAATCCTGTGTTTATAGCACAAACACCTAAATCTAATGCTGTAGAAACCATTAGAATTGGTAAAGAAAACAAGCAGTCTACTCAAGAAAAATTTAATTTAACAGGAAGGGTGTTTAACTCTATTACCAAAGAGCCTATTCCTAATTTGGTTATTTCTTTACCCGAGAAAAAAATAAATGTTGTTACAGATTTAGACGGAAAATATGACATTGATCTTCCCGTAGGTGTCAACATATTATATTTGAAATCTCTGGGCATGTTAGACGCCAAAAAAAATGTTATTATTTATAACAATGGTACCTATAATTTTTACATGGATGAAAATCCAGAAATGTTAGATGAAGTTCTTATAGATGCTGATAAAGATGCCAATATTAAAGAAACCATTAGCGGAATTACTAAAATACAGGTAAAAGATATTAAAACCATACCTTTAGTTTTAGGAGAGAGAGATGTGTTAAAGGTTGCTACTACCATGCCAGGTATATCAACAGCAGGTGAAGGAGCCTCTGGCTACAACGTTAGAGGAGGTAAAACAGATCAAAACCTTATGCTACTAGACAATGCGGTAATTTACAATCCTACACATTTTTTTGGTATTTTTTCTGCTCTAAATCCATTTACTACTGGAGACGTAGAAATTTATAAAGGTAACATCCCTGCGCAATTTGGAGGCAGATTATCTTCGGTATTCGATATCCAAACTAAACCGGCTGATAAAAATAAGTTTAAAGGTGAGGGAGCTATTGGTCCAGTAACCAGTAACCTAACACTTGAAATTCCTATATTTAAAGAAAAAGCATCTTTAATTGTTGGGGGAAGAGCCACCTATTCTGATTGGATTTTAAAAGCCATAAATGAAGAGCAATTAAAAAACAGTGAAGCTTCTTTCTATGATGCTATTCTTAAATACGATCACCGATTTGATGATAGCAATAGTTTAGAAGCCACAGCCTACTACAGTAAAGATAAATTCAGTATTTCATCTGATTCTGTTTATGGGTATAGTAATCAACTTATGTCTCTTAAATGGAATCATAAAATCAACGAAAAAAATAGAGGAAGCCTAATACTCGCACATAGCGGCTACAACTATGATATAGGTTACGAAAATACAGGTAATACCAATTTTGATTTTGCCTACAACATTTCTGAAACTGAGCTTAAATTACATATGAGGTACCTCACAGGTCAAAAACATAACTTCGATTATGGTATATCTTCTAAGCTATATCATAATTCACCTGGAAGAAAAACACCTAAAGGCTCTTTGTCAATAGTAGATCCTATTACGATTGACAAAGAAAAAGCTTTAGAGTCTGCCCTATTTATCTCTGATAGCTATCATATTAATAAACAATTTTCTGTTACAGCTGGATTAAGATATTCTTTCTATGCATTTCTCGGTCCTACAGACCAAGTAGTGTATGCTAATGACTTACCAAAAAATGAAGGTACAGCCATTGATACTATTTCTTATGGCAATAATGAAATTGCTCAAAAATATGGCGGGCCAGAAGTAAGGTTATCTGCACGTTACTCATTTACACCAGATTTTTCAATCAAGGCAAGTTATAATAACAATTATCAATTTATACATACTCTATCAAATAACACAACAGCTTCACCTACAGACACATGGAAATTATCAGATAATAATATAAAACCACAAACCGCCAACCAGTATTCGTTAGGTATTTATAAAAATATTGCTGGTAATTTATATGAATTGAGTTTGGAAGGCTATTTTAAACAATCAAAAAACACATTAGATTATAAAGTAGGGGCAGAACTTTTGCTTAATAACAATATTGAAACTGAGGTACTGCAAGGTGACGGCAAAGCATATGGTGTTGAGTTTTTGATAAAAAAGACAAAAGGCAGATTGAACGGTTGGGTTGGTTATACTTACTCAAGATCCCTAGTTAAACTTGACAGTGAGTATAGTGAAGAAAGAGTTAATGGTGGTCAATATTTTCCATCCAATTACGATAAACCACACGATTTTAGCTTGGTAGCCAATTATAAATTAACCAAACGCTATAGCTTTTCTGCCAATTTTGTTTATCAAACTGGTAGACCTGTAACTTACCCTATTGGTAATTATGAACAAAATGGTTCAGAGTATGTATTTTATAGCGATAGAAATCAATTTAGAATTCCAGACTATTATAGACTAGATTTAGGTATTAATATTGAAGGAAATCATAAAATCAAAAAACTAGCGCACAGCTTTTGGAATATATCTGTCTATAATGTGTTGGGTAGGAATAATCCTTTTTCTGTTTTCTTTGTCACAGAAGATGGACAGATAAAAGCTTATCAGAGCTCTATTTTTTCTGTACCTGTACCAACAATAACCTATAATTTCAGATTTTAATTTTATATAATGAGATTCGAAGAAAATAAAAATTTTAATTTGATTCAACTACTGGGCATCTTCTTGTTGATGTTGGCTAGCAATGCCTGTATTGACCCTATAGACGTTAAAACACTCACATTTGAAGATGTATTGGTTGTTGATGCCAGGATTACCAATGAGTATAAAACCCATCAAATTAAGCTATCAAATTCATATACCTTTGAAGAAGAAAGCCCTAATCCAGAAACCAATGCCCAAGTCGTTATTATTGATGATTTAGGGGGATCTATCACATTTATTGAAGATAATTCTAATCCAGGCACCTATTATTCCGCAATAGAATTTGCAGCAGAAGCAGGTAAAATTTATCAACTGCAAATAACAACTGCTAGCGGTGAACAATACGAGTCTACCCCTACTCCACTAACTGCCATTACAAAAATTGATGCTTTATATGCAGAAAAAGGTGTTGATAATTTTAATAATGGAGGTATTTCTATTTTTTTAGACAGTTATGATCCTAGCAGAAATTCTAATTATTACCGTTATGAATTTGAAGAAACCTATAAAATTATAGCTCCTTATTGGGTACCAGATGATATCTATGTAGAAAATTATCCTCCATATGCATTTAGCATTGGCCCAAAGACTACAGAACAACGTATTTGTTATAACACCCTATATTCTAATGATATTATTTTAGCCCAAACTACAGATTTAGAAGAAGATCGCATCGAAAGATTTCAGGTACAGTTCATTTCTAATAGAAATCCTATTATGGCACAGCGTTATAGTATTCTGGTTAAACAGTATGTACAATCAATAGAAGCTCATACCTATTACAAAACCTTAAAGAAATTTTCTTCCTCTGATGACCCTTTTTCGCAAAATCAGCCAGGTTTTATTCAAGGTAACATTTCTTCTTTAAGTCATGTAGATGAAAAGGTGATAGGTATATTTGAAGTGAGCTCTGTAGATGAACAAAGAATTTTCTTTGACTATGTTGATTTTTATCCACAATTATCAAAACCACCGTATTATGTCGACTGTGACCAGTCGGCTCCTTCAGCTAGAGTTTATCCAGGTGACAATTACCCTCCTCCATTACAAGATTATATTTTAAGAGGTGTAGTAAAATATTTAGATCTCAACCCTAAATTTCCAGATCCAGAAGATGAAAACGCTGGACCATACCTTGTTGTTCCTGCGGCTTGCGGTGACTGTACTGTATTAGGCACTAACGTAAAACCAGATTTTTGGCAATGAAAAAAATAATACTATTCTTATTTTTTATCTCAAGTACTCTTTCTAGTCAACATACTGTTGCAACAGATATAGCTCAAGAAAAAGTTTTTGTACATTTTAACAGCTCTCTTATTATTACGGGAGAAAATATATATTACAAGGTTTATTGCCTAAACAAATCTAACAATCAACTAAGTCGTCTAAGTAAAATTGCCTATTTAGAAATTGTAAATAGTGATTTAAAGACAGTATTTAAACATAAAATAAAGTTAGAATATGGTGTTGGTTATGGCAATATATTTATACCAACCAACATACCCTCTGGTAATTATAAATTAATCGCCTATACACAATGGATGAAAAATGAAGGCAATCTAAATACCTTTAAAAACGATATCAGTATCATCAATCCATTCCAAAAAAATCAAGATCATATTATCGCTAAAAATGATAGTATATACAACAAGACAAGCAAAATTGATTACAATCTACAGTACCCTTTAGCTCTTAAAAATAGTATAACAAATAATAAAATTCTACATACCGTAAAATCTTCGTTCAAACCTAGGGAAGCTATTAAAGTTGAATTTCACCTTACGGATAAAGATTTAATTCATGGTAATTATTCATTATCCGTTTCTAAAATAGATTCTTTAGCTGTGCCTGAAGTTCTAAAGACCATTAATTTTGATGAAAGTTACCGTATCACCACTACTCGATACCAAAATATATTTCTTCCAGAATTAAGAGGCGAAATTATTTCCGGCAAGGTAATTAATTTTCAAGACCAACCTATCTCATATGCTAATGTAAGTCTGTCAATTCCCGGTAAAGAATATTTAGTAAAAATTGCCAACACCAATAAAGATGGAAATTTTTTCTTTAATATTGATGAGTATTATCAGCATGAAAATGCAATTCTGCAAATTATTGACTCTAATAGAGATAGCTTAAAAATTATAGTTGATACTAATATAGCGTTTAAACATCCAAACTATAATTTTTCTAAGTTTAGAATCACTAAAAAGGATCAAGAGATTTTATTAAAAAGAAGTGTCGCTAATCAAGTTGAAAACGCTTATATCGATGCTAAATTAAATACGGTTGATAGTACAGAACTGCTAGTCCCATTCTATAAATCAAAAGAAGTAATTTATAATTTAGACGATTACACCAGATTTCCAACCATGACAGAAACAATTGTAGAAATTCTACCTACGGTTTATGTTAGACACAGAAAAAATGGTAATACAGTTCATGTACGAATTTATGAAGATCGTATAGATTCTGAAGTCTTACCTCTACTAATGATAGACGGTATTGTTATTCAAAATCATGAAGAATTTCTGGCTCTTAGTGCCAATGCTGTTAGTAAGGTAGAAGTTGTTAACGCCACTTATATTTATGGCAACAAAATTTATGAGGGTATTGTTGCCCTTAGAACTAAAACAGGAAATTATAAGACCTATACTGATGGCGATTTTATCAAAAAAATAACACTCTTTAAACCACAGTCGCTTAAAAATTATTTCCAGCCAAATTACAGTAAAAATCAGTTTGAGCGCATCCCAGACTATCGTTATCAGTTATTATGGGATCCTAATTTAAACCTATCGGATAAAAACATTACTTTTTACGCTTCGGATATTAAAGGTGATTTTATTATGAGTTTAGAAGGGTTTACGGCATCAGGAAAACCAGTAAGTGAAGTAAAAATTATTACTATTGAATAGCCAAACTTATCGTTGAAGTTCTATCAATTTTCCCATTTTTGGTATAACAAAACGCCCCTAAATACAAAACCTCTTTAGGTCTCTCGAAACGATCTAGATTTTCAAAATTCAGGTCTTGGTTATGCGACTTAGATTCTATGATTAGTATAACTTTTTCTCCCAAAACCTCGTCCTTTTTCGAGCCAACAATGAAGTTAAATGGTAAACTTTTTGATAATTTTTTCTCAATAACTTCGGGACTTAGTTTAACACCTCCAGAATTAATCACATGGTCTATTCTCCCTAGCCATTCAAATTGGTTATTATTATAAATTTTAACCAAATCGTTTGTAACTATTTTTTGATTATTGAGCTTAGGTGCATCAATAACCAAACAATTTCTTGAATCTAAACTTATCTTTATGTCAGGTAAAACAGAATATAGCCTTTCAGTTTTACCAGTAATTTCTCTTATAGCAATATGGGTAATTGTTTCTGTCATGCCATAAGTAACATAAACATTGGTTTTAATATTTTTTAGCTGATCTTCTAATACATTCGATAAAACACCTCCCCCAATAATAAGCTGACGTATTAAGTGCAGTTTAGGTAATGATTGAGTCACTTGCAATGGCACCATTGCAGCAAAGTCAAATGAACCCTCTAAATGCTTTAACGGATTGCTTTGTGGTTTAACTACAGTTAAATGCCACCCAAGAGTTAAAGCTCTCACCCACATCATTTTTCCAGCAATATAATTAGACGACATACATAATAGTGCCTTGGTATTAGCATATATATTAAAATATTCTGCCGTAGCTAACGCCGAATTAACCATATTACTTTTAGCTAACGTCATGAACTTAGGTTTTCCGGTTGAGCCAGAAGTATAAACATTAACGTTTTTTGACTTACCAAACCAGTCTTCTAAAAACTCATAGCCCTCAATATCGCGATATTTACAGTAATCTATCAGCTCATCTGCCGATTCAAATCCTTGTCCGTTTATCCTAAAGCATTTATGTAAACTAGCTGATTTCACGAATTAATTAGGTTTTTGAATCATTACTTGTAATCAATATGTCCTGTTAATTTTTGCTGCCAACCTTTCCATTGGTACTTCTTAGAAAAAATAAAGAGTACAACCGGGTAGATAACAAATACAGGCAAAGCCATTTCATATCCTATAGAAGGTTCAGACGTATCTATTAAAAGTGCTTCCGTTTGAAACACTGTCCATTCTAGACTAACCAAAGTTGCTGCGGCAATATTATTGGCGGCATGAAGTCCAAGAGCAATTTCTGTACCCTCATCCATTAACGTTGTAATACCAAATAAAAAACCTGTACCAATATAAAATACCATAATTATTGGACCTAGTTTACCTACTTCTGGATTAAAAAAGTGTAACAGTCCAAAAACTATTGAAGTTAAAATTAAAGGCATTAAAGCATTTTTAAATATTAAAGCAAACCCTTGCATTAAATACCCTCTAAACAATACCTCTTCAAAGCTAGTTTGTAATGGTAAAAACAGGAAGGATACAACTAACAAAGTAAAAAAAGGTAGTGGTTTAAAGTTAAAAACAAAATCTTCAGGATGGGCGTAATAGTCAATACACACTACCAATAAAGAAATAGAAAACCATAACAGAAAGGCAAATAAAATCCTGTGCCAATCTATTTTCTTTCTTGAGGTTAAAACAGATATGAGTTTCTTTTGGTGGATATATATGATTCCCCAAGTTAAAAATAACAACCCAAATGCAAAAGAAGCGATTACCACGGTTAAATACAAATTAGAATTGATACCTATATTAGTAAAAGTACTCTTAGCAGCTTCTAAAAAATCAGATAGATTACCCGTATGAAACCATGCAGTAACGATCATCGGAACGATTCCGATAAATTGCCATCCAAAAAACATGAGCATAAGTGTTAATATATATCGCCACCACTCATTTTTACCTGTATCTGCTTGCTTTAAAAATTGCATATAATTAATTTATCAGGAGGGAAAGATACATAAATTAAACATGCCTTAACAGGGTAATTCTCCCCAATTTAACTGGGTATTGTATCTTAAACTTCCTTTAACAACTTCTAATGGTGCTTCGATGTTGTTATTAAACAAGCCACCTGTACCCAGACCTTGTGGTAATGTAGGCTTTAACTTGTAGGTATATTGAGCAATGGCATTCAATCCAATATTACTTTCTAATGCAGAGGTAATCCACCATTGAATATTATATTTTTCTGCAATAGTAATCCATTCTCTACTCCCTTTAAACCCTCCAACCAAACTAGGTTTCAAAATAATATACTGCGGTTTAATTATATCGATAAGTTGTTCTTTTAAATCGTAATCTACCACACCAATAAGTTCCTCGTCTAAAGCTATTGGTAAAGGAGTGTCTCGACAAAGTTTTGCCATAGACTCGATTTGTCCCTGTTGTATTGGTTGTTCTATAGAGTGTAAATTAAATTCTGCTAAACGTTTCATTTTATCTAAAGCCTCATGAGGTAAAAAAGCACCATTAGCATCTACTCTTATTTCAATTTCATCTGGGTTAAATTCTTTGCGAATAAGTTTAATTAAATTCAATTCAGTTTGAAAATCTATAGCTCCTATTTTTAATTTAATCGTTGTAAATCCATCTTTTAACTTTTCGATGATTTGCTTTTTCATAAAATCTTTATCACCCATCCAAATCAATCCATTAATTGAAATATTAGCTTTGCCCTGTGTAAACTCTGAAGGAAACAATTCAAATTTATTTCTTTGTTTTAAGGAGAGTAATGCCTGTTCTAGACCGAATTGGATAGACGGATAATCGATTAAATCCTTTAATAAATCAGATGGCGATTTATTAATCTCTATGCATAAGCGCTGAAGAACTGTTTCATAGTCTGGTCTATCATCATGGCTTAATCCTCGAAAGAGAGCACATTCTCCAATGCCCATCTGTTGGTCTTTTTGGATCTTCAAAAAGTAAGTTTCTTTTTGATGTAATACACCTCTAGAGGTACCTCCTGGCGTTTTAAAATTTAAAATGTATTTATGGAATGTTGCTTTGATCTCTTATTAATTTAAGTAACTATAATTTAGAATAAAGTGCTATTCTATTTCCTTCTGTATCTAATATCAAAGCCATATAACCAATCTCTTCACTAATTAGTGTCTTTCCTTGCAACACAATACCGCCTGCAAACTCTACCCTACCCAACTCACTGGTTATCTCAGCAGACGAAAAATATACCAATGCACCATTGGCGGTAGGTGTATAAAACTCGGGATTATAAACTAACGATCCATTGGCCCCATGAGCCTTCTCATTTTGAGGGGTTGGAAACCACCCCATAATGGTTTTACCGAAATACTGTAATTTGATGTCAATCTCGAATACTTTTTCATAAAAAACTTTGGCCCTATCCATATCTAGTACAGGGATTTCAAACCAACTCACCATATTTTCGGCTCTCATACCTATAATAATTATTGTTTTTCTACAAACTCTTTAAACAAATCTAAATATTTTTGAGACTGCTTTTTAAAGGCTCCTGGCATAAAAAAGGCCATTAATTTCATAAAACCGCTAAAATGAAATACATTTTCTGACACCCACTTTGTAGTGTTATCATCTATCTTTATAAAAGAATTTTTTATTTCATTAAACACACCTTTAGCTTCATAAGTACCTGAGAACTCCTTGGGTAAATTCTTCACTAGAATTGTTTTTATCATTTCAACATCTCTACTCCCCATTTTATACTTTAATCTAGATTTAGCACCCTCTTTGCCTTCTATACCTTCGAATGTTTCAAAACTCTGTAACTCTGGTTGCCATTGATACATATTTTCAACATTATCAAATAATTCTATTACCTCATCTATAGGTTTTTTGATTATAACTTCGTTAGTGTATTTCATAATTTCTAGTCTACTTTATGTTAAGAAAGTTAATTAAATCACCTGTAAAAACCTAAAATATAAGCGTTTTTCAAATCTCGATTTCTTGACCAATGTCTAACAATAGTAACTCTCTTCCTTTTGATTTAAAATGCTGCCTAGCCGCTTCATGATCAATTTTAATATAACCAAAGGTATCATAATGGTATCCTAACACCTTAGTACATTCTACGAACTCAGAAGCAATAACTGCACTTTCTACACCCATTGTAAAATTATCGCCTATAGGTAAAACAGCCAGGTCTATATTGGTTTGTAACGGAATTAACTTCATATCCATTGTCAACGCCGTATCACCTGCAATATAAATATTATTAGAAGTGGTTTCGATAATAAAACCACCAGGTTGGCCTCCATAACTACCATCAGCAAAAGAGCTAGTATGTATGGCATTGGTATAACTTAATTTACCAAATTCAAATGACCAGCTACCCCCATGGTTCATCGGATGGGCTTTAAAACCTAACCTTTCGTAATGGGAGGCTATTTCATAATTTGATATAATGATGGCCTCTGAGTTTTTAGCAATAGTCTCAACATCTAAAACATGATCTTGATGTGCGTGGGTGATTAAAATATAATCTACTTTAAGAGCATTAACGTCAATATGCTTAGCTAATTCATTAGCCGAAATAAAAGGATCTACTATAAGTATTTTCCCAGCAATTTCTATTTGTAAAGAGGCATGGCCTAAATAAGTAATTTTCATTTTAAAGGATTTAATCCATAAAATTACTATAAATTGAAGTAAAAAAAAATATTTTAAATCCTAGCTTAATCGAACAAATAAGATAAATTTAAAAACACATTTCTCCCCATTCTAGGTATATTATTCCAATCTGCATAAGTAGAATAAAACTGGTCGAATATATTTTCTATTCCTGCCTTAACAATCATTTTATTCTTCCCTAAGTAAAAATTATATGAAGTATTGGCATTAAATATGGTATAGGCATCCGATTGATCCTCTCCATAATCACCAGCAAAATTATTCTGTTTAGAGGCACCCGTTAAGCCAATTTCTGCAAAGAACATGGCCTTGGAATACTGCAATGAAGCTCGATAATTAAGCGGACTTATTAATGGTAAATTATTATTTTCATAATCTTTACCTAAACTGTAGCCAATACCTCCAATTAGTTCAAAATGATTTAAAAAAGAGTATGTTACATCAATATTAGAATTCCAAATAGTAGCATAATCTAATGGTCTATAAACTTTTACACCGTTAGCTCCTATAGTCATCGGACTTAACGTTGGATCTATTTCTCCTATGATATAATCTCTGATATAAAAAAAAGAAGATTCTAATCCAAACTTAAAATTATTTAGCTTGTAATTACCTGCAACATTCAATTCAATGGACTTTTCTTTGTCAAGATAAGGGTTACCTAGATAATCAAAATTATCAAAACTGTTGAATAAATAAAATCCATACCCCTCAGAAACCGAAGGTGCTCTTTCACCATACCCTGTACTGACGATAAGTTCGTATTGGTTTTTCTTAAGTTCATATTGACCAGAAAAACTCAATAAAAATCTATTTTGAGTAGACGACATGTCTGGATAAAAAATACGTAAGCTATTTAAACCAAATTCACTAGCAACTTCCTCGTTTTGAAATCCAATTCGCGCTGTAACCTTAATTTTATCTACTTCACTTATGGTTAAATTATCTTCTCCATAAAATCCGGAGTACCAAGTTCTTACATCTGGCCATGTTAACATAAACATTGGATTTTCATTTGGATCATTAGGATACATTGTCATTTCTGCCAATGACTTATTATAATAACTATTGATATTAAATAAGAAGTGATGCTTTTGATGAGTTTTATGTGCTTTTGCATAAAACCCGTAAGTATCACTCCACCCTGGCATATCCATATGGATTGGTACATCCGGCCTTTTGGTGTCATCCATTACATGTGTAATGGTGTTGGCGTAAAGTTTTGTTTCAATTAGATCGAATATTCCTACATTTTTATGATTATAGCCTACTGAGCCTATAATAGCTTGCGCTAAAGATACATCCATGGTTAGCGCAGGATAGCCAATATCTGTGGCTTTATCAAAAATTACAGTGGCAGTAATGTCACTTTCATCATTAATTTTATAGCCAGTTACGGCAGAAACATTAAATTTTTCATACTGAGAGAACTTAACCTCTTTATTTCCTCCGGCAAAGTAATTTCCAGATTTTCTATACATTACATCAGCATTAGCAAACCATGATGAGTCGTTATAACTAAATTCTGTGCTCAAAATAGTAGCGTTGCCATTAGATTCAAATCCACTATCTAGACCTATATCCCAATGTTGTTCTCCAAATTGACCTTTTTGCATTTTCATATCAATACCACCTCCAATCGTCGCGCCATTCTCAGAACCTTGTTGGCCAGATAAAATATTGACCTCTTCTAAATTTGAAATATCTACATAAGACGTGGTTGGGTCCATTTTATCGGTGCAAGCCCCAAAAATTTGCATCCCATCTATGGTAACAGAGAGCCGATCTGAAACCATATTATTGATAGCAGGTTCCCAGGCGTAATTACCTCTTTTTATCATGGTAATTTTATTCGACTTCTCTAGATATTCATCAATAGTAGCTAGTGGTTTGATATTTTCCTTGTTTTGAGATTTTTCTTTACCTATTAAAATTACTTCTTCTAATTGAACAGGTAATATTGTATCTATCTCCTGAGCATGCATTGTTGTAATGCTTAAGCTAAAGAACCATAATGTTATTAGTACTTTTTTCATAGTAAAGTTACCTACTACAAAAAACTTGTAGTAGGTAATGGTATTAGTTAAAATTCAAACTCTACATACAGGTCGCTACTCTCGTTACTTTCTGTAACTTCGGTACCTTTAAGGAGCTCTCCACTATCATTCAATAGCATCAGGTTTAATCTCCATAAACCGGTCATTGTTAATGACAGTTTTCCTTCGTACATTTTATGTGAAGCATTAAAGGTTAAATCAACATTATTGGGGGAAGAGTGATTACCCATACTGGGCATTCTTGGGTCTAACATAATTTTATAATCTTCTACTACGGTAAAAGTCATCATATCCTCCATTTTATGTAATGTCATTTCAACTTCGTTCAGTTTCACTTCTAAATCATATGGATTTTTAATAGATAGCACATACCTTGTATCATCTGTTCCCATAAATACAGTGCTAATTTTATCTGCAGCCATTTTTACATCTATATCGCCTTTGGCCTCATAATCTATCCCATCTATGGTATAATTGATGGTTAAATCCCATCCCTCTGATGCGTTTCCTGGCATTTGAAATACAATATAACCTGTATATAAAGTTTTAGCGAACTCAATTTTTGATACCATAGATTTCGGACAAGAATGCATCATTGTAGTCATATGCATCATAGGTTTCCATGTGATACTAGCATTTTCTATATAGGTCTCAGAATCATTCTCTTTAATTCTTAACACAATGTCATTATATCCATTAGTGAGTACTCCCATCTCATTAAACAATTCTATGGTATGACTATCATTTTTTATAGTTTCAATTTTTGTAAGCCCCGAAGTTTCATCGATCGTTTCGTTAGGATCATCATCAGAACATGAAACAATAAGCATATTAATTAGTAATAATAACAGTAAGTTTTTTAAATTTTTCATTTTTGTTTTTTTATTAATAGGTATAAGTTTAGGCGTGCAAAACACTTTTGGTGTTCACACAAAATAACAGCTGGGTAAATGTGTTTACCAGCTTAACATTGCAAAAAATGTAAAATTAAAACTGTGGTGGGTGGAATACAGAACCTATATAAAATGAATTTATTTGTTCTTTCCAATAATAGACTTTTTTTTCAATTTCACTATTCACTGAAGAGTGCCAATCTAATGGATTAAAAATCACAAATATTAGAAATGTGTTCAAATCTAATTTTGGTAATTTAGGAATGGGTTTATCAACATCATCTTTGGTTTGCTTTTCTACCTTAGCACTTAGATAACACTTACCATTACAACCTTTAACAGTATTAGATTTGTTAACGCATAATTCTGAAACAATATAATCATAATTGACTACATAATCTAATAATGGCAACACTGGCTGTAGTAGAGCTAGAATATATAGATTAATAAAAATATGAGTAAAAATTAGTTTCTTCACTTAAATCAAAATTACATTGCAAAGATAATTCAATTCGTGAAATAAATTATGACGTTTATCATGATTAAATCATTAATCCTAGGGCAAACAATAAGGCAAACAAAAATGTGCTTAACGCTAATTTTTTAAGTTCTGGATCTAACTTTTCTGGATTTTCATTATCATAAACCACCTTAAAATGTCTAAAAATAAAAACATAGGCTCCTAAAAATAAGAATTGAGATGGTTTTTCTAAATTAATAGCAGTATACCATAACGCAAAAAGAAATGAAGCTCCTAACAGGTAATAATGGTAATACTTAGCAAATTCATTACCAATTTTTACTACTAAGGTTCTTTTCTCAGCCTTTTTATCAGAGACTTGATCTCTCATATTATTGAGATTCAATACAGCAGTACTCAATAAACCAATGGTGAAAGACGGTAAAAAAACTGAATAATGTAATGATTTGGTGTATAGAAAATAACTTCCACATACTCCTAATAATCCAAAAAACAAAAACACAAAAACATCGCCATAACCACTATAACCATAAGCCTTTTTACCCATGGTATATTTTAAAGCGGCCACAATGCTGGCAATACCAAACCCGATAAATAAGAATACATATTTAAAGTGAGTTTTACCAAAAGCCAAAATAATCAAGCCAAGGGCTAAAACAAAAGTCAAGATTGAAGCTATTTTAATAGCCTTAAGCATCTGTTTAGGGCTAATATCACCACTTTGTAGTGCTCGTGTAGGTCCAACCCTATCGGCATTATCAGTACCTTTAACCCCATCACCATAATCATTTGCAAAGTTAGAAACCACTTGAAACCCAACAGTAGTAAGTGAAGCCAACAAAAAAATCCAACCGTTGAATTGGTTTTCGGCATAGGCTAATGATGAGCCTACAATTATTCCAGATAATGATAATGGTAATGTTCTTAACCTTGCGGCTTTAAGCCATGATTTATATGATGCCAACGTGCTATTTTATTTTGTTGCAGTACCTCTAATCCATTCTTCACCACTAAGCTCTAGTGCTTCTTTAATATTAACAGATTCTCCAAAAGATTTTGCAATGATGAAGCAATCAATAAAACCAAGTCTTTTTAAATCATCTCTCAGTAAAACCGCTTCTTTATAGGTTGTAAATTTACCAACTGCATATTTATTCAAGCCATCACTCTCAAACTTCTCAAGCTGCGCTAAATCATCCGAAATTAACTTGGCATTAAAATGACTATAGGCTCCTATCTGCACACTATAAACTATACTCATTTCACCGAGTGAAACATTAATAGAATCTGCAATAATTAATTGCTTTGCTTTACGCTGAAGTTTATGCAATGAATCTGTATCTACTAAACTTAGATTGTTTTTAATTAGATATTCTTCTTTATATTGTTTTGATTTAGGTAAAAAAGACCATAAAAAGAGAATCAATAAAACTAAGCCAAAAACA
>JAUIJW010000152.1 GCA_030431085.1 Bacteroidia bacterium | reverse complement strand
CACTTTTTTACGCCTTTTTATTTTCTCTACTATTTACTGCTTGTAATTTTGAAAAAAAACCAGCACATGTGCCTGCAGAATCTATTACTACTCCAGAATCTAAATCTATTGAAGAGCTCCCTACAGATTCTTTAAACGTTGCTCCATCTAATATCAATATCCCTACCTATAGCCCAGAAGAATTACAAGGGATTAATTTTTTAAAGGCAAAAATTGGAAAATACCCTACACAAGAACATATTTTTAGTAATGAAACTTTAAAAAGTAGATTGAAAAATATGCCTAATTTTCCGTTTGAAAATATGGTTGCTTTCTGGAATACCGAAACACCATTAGTTATGGAGAACAATATAGTACACAGCAGTGGATGTAAAGATAACGACTGCCCATCTAACGCCTTTGAGCTATTTATCGACCTTGAAAATGACAATATCAATGTATATCATTTTAGAGATAATACCTTAAGAATATATCAAGAAAATGGCCTTATTGAGCTTCCTAAGATTTTTAATGACGAAATTAAAATAAAAAAGAACAATGCCAATATTGGCGATATTCATACTACAGAATCTAATTATAAAATTACACCCCAAAGTTATGCCCCACAAAATTCTGATGATGCTATTGCCGAAAAAATTGCAGCTTATTTAACTAATGATTTATTGAAAAGCGATATCAATGTAATGTCTGATGATCAAAGAGAATTTCAATATGAAAGTATAGACTTAAATGATGATGGTGTGGATGAATATTTTATTGTGTTTCAAAATAGCTACTTCTGTGGTTCTGGCGGCTGCACTTACTATTTAATTGGTAATAACGGTAAATTAATTACAAAATTTACTGTTTCACAAGCACCGTTTATGGTGTTAGAAAATAATTCAAATGGCTGGAAAAATTTAGTCGTTGAAAGCAATGGCAATTTGCGTTTGTTAACCTTTAATGGTACCACTTATCCGTCTAACCCAAGTTTAGCACCGGCCTATAAAGAAACTCCAGGAACTAATACTCGTAGCGTTTTATCGCACAAAAATCCAATACCTAACTATGAATTTTAATATATAACTTATGAAAACTATCTACTTAACCATTGCTATTATTTGTGTAGCTTTTACTTTTTCTTGCAAAGAACAAAAAAAAGAAGACGTTCAAAATGAAATAGAACTAACCAAAGCTCCAACTGAAAAAGATACGGCACCAAAAACTAAATCAAGTGAAACAGTATTAAAAACAAAATCTGGAAAAACTATTACTATCAACGAAGAAAAAAACAGCGCAAGTTTAAGTAATATTTCTATTAAAACAGAAGGTTTTGAAGCCGCAAATGAAGAGTATCAAATAAATGAGTCTAATCCTATTACTGCAATTTTTCAAGCAGATTTAGATAACAATTCTTTCGAAGAAGTGTATATCATCACGCAATCTGCCGGTTCTGGTTCTTATCAAAATATTATTGGTTATGCCTCTAACCGAGATAAAAGTTTTACCCCAATTTACCTACCTGAAATAAATGATAATGACTTAAAAGCAGGTGCTGTATTTGAAGGGTTTCAGGGTCAAGACTCTGTATATGTAGATAACAACCAACTACTTAGAAAATTCCCTATCTTTAAAGAAGGAGATGCCAATTGTTGCCCTACTGGTGGAGAAAAAACTGTTGAATATGAATTAAAACAAGGAGAAGCGTCTTGGGTCTTGGGCGTAAAAAAGTAATGTCCTACTTATGATAAGAATAAAGCTTTGGATGGTGGTTTTTTTATTTTTAAATAAATCACCATTTTTTGCACAAAATAATACTGTAAATCTTAATGGAGTAACCCAAACACCTGTACTAAGCTTTTGCCAATCTAATACTGACCAACATAATATTGATTGTTTTAGATTAACCTTGCAAAATTATATTGCTGAGCGAATAAAACTTCCCTATGATAGTTTAAATAACCCTATTGAAGGAAAAGCAAAAGCTTATCTTTTATTTACAAAAGAAGGAAGTTTAGAGATTAAAGCCATTCGCTCAAAGAACAAAGTATTGAGTAATATAGCCTATAAAATATTCGATGATTTTCCTTCATTTACTCCTGCATCTATACAAGACAAGCCTGTTAGCATGTCTTTGGTACTTCCATTAAATTATACATTTTCTAATAAGCCAAGTCAGTATTACAGCATTTATGAAGTTAGTCCTCCTCAACTAAAAATGTATAAAAAAGAAAAAAGCAATAAAGAATTAAGAAGACTATATAGAGATGCTGTTTCTACATTTATTAGTCGTTCTGGTTACAAATCCCATAACATTAACGGAAAAAAAATTATATCTATAGAATTTGAAGTAGATTCATTAGGGAACGCTTGTAATTTTCGTGATTTAATTACCTCTGATACTAATAAAGAGAAAAAACTTAATGATTTGGCTTTAAAAAAACTTAGCTTTAAAATACCCGCTAATATTCATGGCGTTCCCGTAAAAATTAAAGACACTATAGATTTATTGTCCGTTGCTCGCGAAGTTAAACGATAACAAAAGTTAGATAATTTAGAGTATTTACATATAAAAATATGACAAATGTAAATTATCTAACTTTTGCTTTATTATAATTCTAAAGCCTTTTTAGCGTCTCCATTCATTAATAATTCTACTGGGTTTTCTAATGCTTCTTTAACCGCCACTAAAAATCCAACAGATTCTTTACCATCAATAATTCTATGATCATAAGATAAAGCCACATACATAATTGGTCTTATTTCAACCTTTCCTTCAATAGCAACTGGCCTTTCAACGATATTATGCATTCCTAAAATTGCACTTTGCGGTGGATTGATAATAGGCGTTGATAACATCGAACCAAAAACACCCCCGTTAGTTATGGTAAAAGTTCCTCCAGTCATTTCATCTACAGTAATTTGACCATCTCTCGCTCTAAGCGCTAAACGCTTAACTTCACTTTCTACACCACTAAAACTCAACTTTTCAGCATTTCTAATCACAGGTACCATTAAACCTTTAGGGCCAGATACAGCAATAGAAATATCTGCAAAGTCATAAGAAACTTTATAATCTCCATCAATCATAGAATTAACGTCTGGATACATCTCTAGTGCTCTTACCACGGCTAAAGTAAAGAAGCTCATAAAGCCTAAGCCCACCTCATGTTTAGCTTTAAAATTTTCTTTATATTCTTTTCGCAAATCAAAGATAGGTTGCATATCCACTTCATTAAAAGTGGTTAACATAGCCGTTTCGTTTTTAACAGACACTAATCTTTGTGCCACTTTTCTACGTAACATAGAAAGCTTCTTTTTATCACTCTTTCTATCTTCATCGTTTAGAGCCTCTCCCATTGATGGTTTTGCATTAATTGCATCGTCTTTAGTTACTCTACCATCTTTACCTGTACCTTTTACATCTGCCGCATCTATACCTTTTTCTGCCAATATTTTTTTGGCAGCAGGAGATGCAGTTCCAGTAGCATAGGTCTCTTTATCTGTAGTTTCTTTCTTATCCTCTGCTGCTTTCGGAGCTTCTTGTTCACTCTTACTTTGCTTAGGTTTAGAATCTCCTTCCGGCCTTTTGGCATCCACATCTATCAAACATACTACTGCTCCAACTTCTACGGCATCACCTTCTTCTGCTTTTAAAGTAATCACACCGCTTTCTTCTGCTGGCAACTCTAAAGTAGCCTTATCCGAGTCTACTTCGGCTATAGCCTGATCTTTTTCTACATAATCTCCATCTTCTACCAACCACGTCGCAATTTCAACTTCTGTAATCGACTCCCCTGGAGAGGGAACTTTCATTTCTAAAATCATTTTTATTTTATTTAGGAAATTTTAATTTTGGTTATCAAATACACTTTCAATAACTCTTTGTTGTCTTCTTTTAAACCTTGTTGATGATCCGGCAGCTGGTACCGAATAATAATTTCTCGACCTCACCTTAAGTTTTATAGGATTACCGTCAATATCATTAGCCTCAAACCTTTGTAACATATAGCTCCATGAACCCATATTACGAGGCTCTTCTTGCGCCCAAACATAATCATTCACATGGGCATAAGAATTAATTATCTCTTGTATTTTTTCTTGATGTAAAGGGAATAACTGCTCTATTCTAATCAAGGCCACATCTTCTCTCTTATTCTCTTCACGGGCCGCTAATAAATCGTAGTAAAATTTACCTGTACAAAACACCATTCTTGTGATTTTATCTTTAGGTATATTATCATCTATCACCTCTTGAAATTCACCTTTTGAAAACTCTTCAATCCCAGAGACTGCTTTTGGGTGTCTTAACAAACTTTTGGGAGTAAAAACAACCAAAGGCTTTCTAAAATTTCGCTTCATCTGTCTTCTCAACATATGAAAGAAATTGGCTGGCGTGGTACAATTGGCCACCGTCATATTATCTCTAGCACATAGCTGTAAATATCTTTCTATTCTTGCAGAAGAATGTTCTGAACCTTGCCCTTCATACCCGTGTGGTAACAGAATTACAATTCCATTTTGTTGCTTCCATTTATCTTCTGCAGCCGATAAATATTGATCGAAAATTATCTGTGCTCCATTACTAAAATCACCAAACTGTGCTTCCCAAATGGTTAATGTATTAGGCGCAGCCATGGCATAACCATAATCGAAACCTAACACACCATACTCTGATAATGAAGAATTGTAAATATACATTTCTCCTTTATTTTTAGGATTTGTATTAAGAAGATTATACGATTTGGTTGAAATCTCATCTCTTAAAATGGCATGGCGATGTGAAAAGGTACCTCGTTCAACATCTTGCCCAGATATTCTTACATTATATCCTTCTTCTAATAGCGAACCAAAGGCAAATATTTCTGCCATACTCCAGTCCATTTTATTGGTCTCGAAAACCATTTTGGCTCTATCTCTAAGAATTTTTTCTGCTTTACGTAAAAACTTTACGCCTTCTGGTACTGTAGATACCACTCTAGTAATATCTTCTAAATGACTTTTAGGGTATTTAGTTCCAACACTTAGCAATAACCCTTCTAAATCTTGGTGCATAAATCCGCTCCAGATATTATCCATAAAAGGAACAACTTTAGAGGCTGAATCTTTTTTAGAGTTTTCATATTCTTTTTCTAAGAGTCCTTTAAAATCAGCTATTTCTTGTTCTACATAAGCCTCGTCAATAACCCCTTCCTTTAATAATTTTTGAATGTAGATATCTCTAGGGTTTGGTTGTTTGGCAATGGCCTTATATAGTTTAGGTTGCGTAAACCTCGGCTCATCTCCCTCATTGTGTCCGTATTTTCTATACCCCAGAAGGTCAATAAATACATCTCTTTTAAATTTCATCCTAAAATCTAAAGCCATCAATACAGCGTGAGTAACGGCTTCTACATCATCTGCATTAACGTGCAATACTGGTGAAAGGGTTACTTTAGCCACATCTGTACAGTAGGTGCTTGATCTAGCATCTAAATAATTAGTAGTAAAACCTATCTGGTTATTCACTACAATATGTACAGTACCACCAGTAGAGTAACCTTTTAACTTACTCATCTGAATTACCTCATACACTATACCTTGACCTGCAACGGCTGCATCGCCATGTACAATGATGGGTAATATTTTTGAGCTATCCCCATTATATTCATCATCGATTTTAGCTCGTGTAATTCCCTCAGCAACAGCACCAACAGTTTCTAAATGCGAAGGGTTAGGCACCAAATTCATGGTGATTTGTTTATTATTCTTTAGGGTTTTCTTAATGGTTGATCCCAAGTGATATTTTACATCACCATCAAAATCATCTTCGGCGTAGTCTTTACCCTCAAATTCGTTAAATAGCTCTCTAATAGGTTTTCTAAAAATATTTACCAAGGTATTTAAACGTCCTCGATGGGCCATTCCTAATACGAATTCATCTACATCATAATCCTCTGCAGCTTGCCTTACCAACCCACCTAGTGCTGGTATTAAAGTTTCACCACCTTCTAAAGAAAATCTCTTCTGCCCAACATAT
>JAUIJW010000151.1 GCA_030431085.1 Bacteroidia bacterium | reverse complement strand
AATAAGCCGCGCCAACCTATCATAGGTACACCTAATTAGTGACTTGCCATTACCTAGCATGTCGTGAAATTGTTTAGGGTTTTCTTGAGTGCTCACAGGCCAAAACCTTGAACCTACACCTCCGGCCATAATTACTGCAAAATAATTCTCTTTCATTATATATCAATTAAATTTGTAATACTTCTACATTTTGATGAAATAAATAACGCTTCTTACTCGCTATCTCTATACATTCATACCTAGTTCTGCGTTTTTCACCTCTAATATATGTTCTGTTATCGTGAATAAACTTAGCTTTAAAAGGAATTTCAAAAATAAAATTCTTATTGGTTTCTTTATCGTACCTCTTTAAGGCAAGACTCAAATGAACATCGCTATCTGTACTGGCCTTAGGCTTAATTAAATATTTGGCCAAATGCGGTAAAACCTCTTTAGGAAATATCTCTGGCGTTACAAAAGGCAACATCAAATGTTGAAAATTATGTTTCCATTCTTTACCATGAGGTTTTACATTGTTATACGATTTATAGGTTACCAAATGTGCTATTTCATGAACAAGTGTTACCAAAAATCTATACGCATTCAAATCGTTATTGATAGTAATTTGCAATAAACCATTAGGATAACGTCTAAAATCACCATGCTTAGTTTTACGATTATTAACTATTTTTATCCTACACGGGTGGTCCCGAAGTAAATCAATCACCAAGCCAACTGATTTCTTTGGTAAATATTGCAATAATATTTCTTTTTCACTGTCTACAGCCACTCGATTAATTATGGTGTTGAGTTAGAAACTTGTAAAACTTTACCATTGTAAATATTATTCCCAGTAAGAGCAAAATTAGCAATATAATTGGCCATATCTGTAGCTGTTATAGGTGCTTGATAATCTGGAAAAGCCTCGTTTAACATTTCTGTTTGAACTGCCCCGAGAGCCAATGTATTAAAAGATATACCGCTATTCTTATACTCTTCGGCCAACAACTCCATTAACGTAATTAAAGCCCCTTTTGATGAGCTATAGGCCGATAAACCAGCAAATTTCATACTACCTTGTACCCCCCCCATACTACTCAAAGCTACAACATGGCTTCCTTTATGTAAAAAAGGTAAAATCGCTCTAGTTAATTCCGCCACAGCAAAAACATTAACCTTATAAATATCTAAAAAATCTTGTGTTGTAGTTTTAAAAAATGGTTTATGGATAAGTTTGCCTGCATTATGAATGATGATATCAACTTTTTCCCATTGATTTTGAACCTGCATAACCACATCGTTTATCCCCTTTGGCTCTGTTATAGCTACATTAATAATATGTAAATTACTATGCATCTCAGCTAAAGCCTTTAGCTTTTCAGATTGTCTTGTAATGGCAAAAACATGATGACCTCCTTTAACTAAATTTTCTACCAAAGCAAAGCCAATACCTCTACTAGTTCCGGTAATGATAATATTCTTCATGACATTTTATTTCAAATATTGGCAAATTTATGCAATTTATAAACTGTATAACTTATTTTTGTTGGCATAAAATTTGTGCCTTCAATAAATAACTAAAAACTCAAATTATGATTAAACTTTTTTTAAAAAAATTGACTTTACTGAGTGTAATGTCAATATTGTTAATCTCGTGTTATCCTAGTGAAACTATACCGATTAGTGATCTTGATACTACCAGTACATTTTACATTGAAGAAGATTTTAGCCCTGCCCCAACTAAGGTATCTATTATTTGGGATGTAGCCCAAATTAAAGAGAATGATGGAGATGACTTACCATATAACGGAGAGGTTGATGATGAAATTCTCAATACCACATTAAGTAATTTAGTGTCGCTGTACGGTGAAGATAATGTTTGGATTATCAATCCGCACAGTACTTTAAGTCCTACACCCATAAACCCCAACGTTAAGGTCGTTTTTCCTAGCAATGTACCCAGTGAAGTACAAGTTACTATTGGCCCTTCTATTATTTTAAGAAAAAATTTTGTAGCCGGAATTTACCCTGGGTATCCATGGTGGCCAGGTTGGTGGGGCCCTTGCTGGTATTGTGGCTATCCTCCATATGTATCTTATGAGAGATACGATTCTGGTAATATTATTTTAGATTGGGTAGACTTAAGAAAACACAGTTTTGGAAGCTCTGATGATGTTTCGCCTTCTTGGGTAGCTATCAATAGAGGTATATTATCTTCAGACGAAAGCTTTAATGCAGAACGTGTGGTATTAGGTATTAACCAAGCTTTTGAACAATCCCCTTATCTTAAATAATGATCAAAAAAATAAATACAATGAAAAAAATATATATCATCATATTATTTGTGCTTATAACAACCAACGGATTTGCACAAAGTTCTTTATGGACTATCAATTGGCCTATTGCATTTCCTCAAGGTGATACCAAAGATTTTATAGACAAAACTAGTTTTAGAGGTATATCGGTCGATGGAAGATCTTTAATAACTGATAATTTATCAATTGGAGGATCTGCTGGTTGGCATATACTCTATCAAAAAAAACAAAATGAGCCCCCATTA
This sequence comes from Bacteroidia bacterium, assembly GCA_030431085.1. Lineage (GTDB taxonomy): Bacteria > Bacteroidota > Bacteroidia > Flavobacteriales > Flavobacteriaceae > Lutimonas. Next base: position 3,503 of record JAUIJW010000151.1, on the reverse strand, counting down.
TCTATAGATAACGATGAAGTTAGTGGTGATGTTTCTGGTACTCAATTTAGGTACCTTAATGCTGTGCCCTTATTAGCCAACGCTCATTATTACCTTGATGTGAATAAAGCAAAAGCATATTTTGGTGCAGGCTTAGGTACAATTTATGCCGAGGAGAAAATAAATGTAGGGTTATCTAGCTTTCATGATAAATCATGGCGCTTTGGATTTCAACCAGAAATTGGATTCTTCATGCCGTTTAAGTATTCTGATGTAGGCATCAACTTATCTTTAAGATATTTATACGGAACTTCTGCTGGTGAGGCAGACCCTATTTCAATGTTTGCCGTAGGGGTTGGGTTTGGATTTTTCAAATACTAAATTTATAGTACAATTAAAAAAGACCGAAGTGATTTACTTCGGTTTTTTTTCGTCTAAATTTATCGTGATTAGTTATATTTGAGAAAATATACTTTATCATGCCTAAATACTTACTTTTCCTTATTACACTTCTCTTTTATAGCCAAATACAGCAAGCTCAAGAAATTTATCTGCACTGTGGTAAATTCGTCGATGTTAAAAATGGTAAGGTTCTAAAAAATAAAACCATTATTGTAGAGGGTAAACTAATTAAGGATATTCTATCTGGTTATCAAACACCAACTGATCATAGCATTAAAATCATTAACCTTCAACATAAAACAGTTCTGCCTGGGCTAATTGATATGCATGTGCATTTAGATCATGAATTTAATCCTAATACCTATATTGAAAGATTTACTGTAAATGACATTGATGCTGCACTCCAAGCCACAAATTACACAGAAAAAACACTTATGGCTGGCTTTACTACAGTTAGAGATTTAGGCAGTTTTCATCAAATCAATACTGCATTAAGAAATGCTACTGCTAAAGGTTATATCATCGGACCTAGAATATACTCTGCGGGCAAAGCCATTGGTACAACAGGCGGACATGCAGACCCTACCAACGGTGTTCGTAAAGAAATGTTAGGTAATCCGGGGCCTAAACAGGGTGTTATTAATGGGGCAGATGAAGCTAAAAAAGCAGTTAGACAATTGTATAAAGAAGGGGCAGATGTAATTAAAATTACAGCTACAGGAGGTGTATTAAGCGTCGCGAAAAATGGCCAAAATCCACAATTCACTGTAGACGAAGTTAAGGCTATTTGCGCAACCGCTAAAGATTACGATATGCATGTAGCCGCTCATGCTCATGGAGATGAAGGAATGCAACGAGCCATACTTGGCGGTGTTAAAACCATAGAACATGGCACTCTAATGAGTGAAAAAACTATGGACTTAATGAAACAGCATGATGTGTATTATGTCCCTACGATAACAGCAGGTAAAGAAGTAAGTGACAAAGCTAAAATTACAGGTTATTATCCCAAAATTATTGTGCCCAAAGCGGCAGCTATCGGACCAAAAATTCAAGGCACATTTAAAAAAGCTTATAAAAAAGGTGTAAAAATTGCCTTCGGAACTGATGCAGGTGTTTTCCCTCATGGCTTAAATGCTAAGGAATTTGGATTTATGGTAGAAGCAGGTATGCCTGCCATAGAAGCTATACAATCTGCAACAATAGTAAACGCCTCGGTTTTAAAAAATGATAAAATTGGGCAATTAACCACAGGGTATTTTGCTGATATTATTGCTGTAGATGAAGATCCCACCATAAATATCAATACACTTGAAAAAGTCATTTTTGTAATGAAAGAAGGTGTGATTTATAAAAATTAGCCCTTTAGTTTTCTATAACTATATGCTGATAGGCCCCTATATCTGGATGTTGCGTTCTATCTTTAGTTAAAAGGTCTAATGGTACTTCAAGGGCTGTACTCTTATCCGCTTTATTGATAGCTGCCGAATTTTGCCCAATAATTAACTCATTAGACGAGACTGATTTAAAATCTGGGTCTTCATTCATCACATTATCAAGATAATAAGCTGTATTGCTGAAATCATAAAGAGGATCATCTTTATAAACGCCGTTAACATCATCAAATTTGATTAAATTATTTTTAAAATTAAAACTAAAAGCCGCTTCAGCTAATGCTTCTAATTTAAATTCTAAACTCTGACCACCATCAATAATACAATTGGTAAAATTTGCATTTTCTAAGTCATTAACAATCAGCACCTCATCATTTAATCTCAAATAATTACTCAATAACAGGGTGGGCGCCTGTCTTACGCTTTTAGACCAATAATTGGCTAATGTAGAATGCTTTACATCATAATTTCCTCCATAAAGGCATGCCAGAGAATTCTGACCATTATTGGCTATTACTATATTTTGAGCTTGCAAATTTGTGCCTCTAGCTAACAAACCAACGCTGGATGTGTTGTATATCTCTGTATTTGATAATTGGAGTGTCGCTTTGTTAATTTTACTTATAGAATCTACAACTATACCTATATCATTATTTTTAATCACGGCATGATTAATCAAATTATCCTTACTTCCTGCTCGTAACCATATGGTACTCCATTGGCCCGGTTTGTTTCGGTAGTCGAACTCTAAGCGATCGCCCTGTAACCTAACTTTTTTATCGGGTGTACCGTTAATTTTAAGGCTTGCATTTTTATCAACAATAAGTCCAGAATTTTGATGAAAATAAACGGCTACACCTTCCTCTATCTCAAGGCTATTACCTCCTTTTACCCCTGCATACCCATAAATAACGTAAGGTTTATCATTATACCAAGTTTGACTTTCGTCAAGGTAAAACCCATCAACTTCTATAGGCTCACCAAGATCATCGATACCAATACTAATTTTTTCTTTAAACCCTTCGCTATTTTTTTGCGGATATAGAAAATGGGCATCTTGAACCAAAGTAACCAAATCAACGTCTTGAAGCCTTACCTCTGAATGAAAAATAATAGAATCTGTATAAATTGGATTAGTAACCTTAGAAAAATCGATCGTGGCTTCAATAAAAATATAGAGACTATCCTTGGCTAATAGATCGATGTTTTGAAAAGATTTACCATGTAAACCATCAACATTAAGCCTATAAAAAGAAGATTCTCCCCTACCTAATGAAATTGCAGGAATTGTAATATCTTGATTAGAGCGATTATAAACCTTTAGCGTTCTAGTACTTGAGCTAATATTAGTAAAAACAGTATCTAAAAAAACGGTATCTCTTGAAAACTCTAAATTACCTTGACTTGGTTTGCTATTGTCAAAATCGTCTATACAAGATAGACATAGTAAAATAGAAGTCAATACAACACCAACAATACGTTTCATGTTTACTTTTTAACAATCTTTATCTCAAAAACCTTAGACCATCTTTTACCTGTAACGAACAAACGATCATTTACTTTATCATAAGCAATGCCATTTAACACATTATCTTCTCCAGATTGCCCTGCCTTTTGCTGTAATCCTTTCAAATTAACAATTGATTCTATGGCTCCTGTATTTGGATTAATGATTAGTAAAGAGTTTTGTTGCCAAATATTAGCGTAAATTTTGCCCTTGATATACTC
>JAUIJW010000150.1 GCA_030431085.1 Bacteroidia bacterium | reverse complement strand
CAGGCGGTATGTTAACCAACTTTATCACTATTAGAAAAGCCGTTAAAAAAATGGCTCAAATTGATAGAATGAAAAAAGATGGTTCTTTTGATGCTTTATCTAAAAGAGAAAAATTACAAATCAATCGTCAAAGAGCTAAGTTAGAGAAAAACTTAGGGTCTATTACAGACATGACTCGTTTACCAGGCGCTATATTTATTGTAGATATTAAAAGAGAGCATATCGCTGTAGCGGAAGCACAGAAATTGAATATTCCAATCTTTGCTATGGTAGACACCAACTCAGATCCAAGACCAATTGATTTTGTGATTCCTTCTAATGATGATGCATCGAAATCTATCGAAAAAGTTTTATCATATGTTACTGGTGCTATCGCCGAAGGTCTTTCTGATAGAAAAAGTAACAAAGAGAAAGAAGTTGCTGCAGAAGATGTTGCAAAAAAAGAAGCAGTTAGCGAAGAAAAATAATTGTATCACTTGTTTATATTGAAAAATATAAACGATAAACAGTATAAAAATGGCAAAAATAACAGCCTCAGAAGTAAACAAATTAAGAAAGACTACCGGTGCCGGTATGATGGATTGTAAAAATGCATTGGTAGAAGCTGAAGGTGATTTTGACAAAGCAATTGAGATTTTGCGTAAAAAAGGTCAAAAAGTTGCTGCTAAAAGAGCAGACAGAGAATCTACAGAAGGTGCAGCAATTGCAATTGTAAATGATGATAACACCGTAGGTGCTGCCATCGTGCTAAGCTGTGAAACAGACTTTGTAGGTAAAAATGACAACTTTGTAAGCTTGGCTAAACAATTGGCCGAAAAAGCCTTACAAAGCAGTTCAAAAGAAGAGTTATTGAACTCAGACTTTGGAGGTCTTACTGTAGCCGAAAAATTAATCGAGCAAACTGGTGTTATTGGTGAAAAGATAGAAATTTCAAGTTTCGAAAAAATTGATGCACCATTCGTAGGATCATATATTCACGCGGGTAACAAAATTGCTACCATTGTTGGATTATCTGCTAAAGTTGACGGTATTGAAGAAGTGGCCAAAGATGTAGCAATGCAAGCAGCAGCCATGAACCCAATTGCTCTTGACGAAAGTGGTGTAAATCAAGAAATTATTGAAAAAGAAATTGAAATTGCAAAAGATCAATTACGTCAAGAAGGTAAACCAGAAGCTATGTTAGATAACATTGCCAAAGGTAAGTTAAAGAGATTTTTCAAAGATAATACTTTGGTAAATCAAGCCTTTATAAAAGACAGTAAGGTTAGTGTTGCAGATTATGTAAAATCTATTGGCGACGTAAAAGTTGTAGGCTTTAAACGTGCTGCTTTAGGTTAATAACATCAACCTTTTTATCATCTTAAATCCTCATATTTTTAGATCTTGATCTAAGTATGAGGATTTTTTTATGTTTTCAATTAGCAAAATAGTGCAAACCAATCTTCTAATTAGTATATTTGCAAAATTCTTTTAAAGTCTTATGAAGTATAACAGAATCCTTTTAAAACTAAGCGGAGAAGCCCTTATGGGTGAAAAGCAATACGGTATAGATCCTACAAGATTAGCCGCCTACGCCAGAGAAATTAAAAAAATTGTGGATATGAATGTAGAAGTTGCCATTGTCATAGGTGGTGGTAACATCTTTAGAGGAGTAGCTGGTGCCAGTAATGGGATGGATCGTGTACAAGGTGATTACATGGGTATGTTAGCTACCATTATTAATGGTTTAGCCTTACAAAGTGCTTTAGAAGAAGAAGCTATGCAAACAAGATTACTCACTGCCATTGAAATGGAGCAGATTGCTGAACCATTCATTAAACGAAGAGCCGTTCGTCACCTTGAAAAAGGTAGAGTTGTCATTTTTGGTGGAGGCACTGGTAATCCCTATTTTACTACAGATACTGCTGCTGTCTTAAGAGCTATTGAAATTAGTGCCGATGTAATTTTAAAAGGTACTAGAGTCGATGGTATATATACATCAGATCCAGAAAAAAATGAAGATGCTACCAAATTCGATAATATTACTTTTAAAGAAGTTTTAAATAAAGACTTAAAAGTGATGGATATGACAGCGTTTACCCTAAGTGAAGAAAACAAATTACCTATTGTGGTATTCGACATGAACAAAGCAGGAAACTTAGTAAAAGTTGTTTCTGGTGAAAATATTGGTACTTTAGTAGATACAAAATAAATCCAACCACAAAACTTATATAATATGAACGAAGACATTGAATTTATTATTGATACAGCTAATGAGCTTATGCAAAAAGCTATTGAACATTTTGAATTTGAATTGACTCATATTAGAGCGGGTAAGGCCTCCCCTACCATGCTAAGCAGTGTTAAAGTAGAGTATTACGGCGCAAGTACCCCATTAACTCAGGTTGCCAATGTGAATACCTTAGATGCTCACACTTTAACAGTACAACCTTTCGACAAATCGTTAATTCAAGAAATTGAAAAAGGTATTATGGTTGCTAACCTTGGGTTAAACCCGATGAACAATGGTGAAAGCGTAATCATCAACATTCCGGTATTAACCGAAGAAAGAAGAATTGAATTGGCCAAACAAGCTAAATCTGAATGCGAAAAAGCTAAAATTAGTATTAGAAATGATCGTAAAGAAGCCAATTCTGATCTTAAAAAACTAGATATTTCTGAAGACTTGCTTAAAAACTCTGAAACTGATATTCAAGAGCTTACAGATAAATACATTAAAAAAGCCGACGAAATATTAGCAAGAAAAGAAAAAGAAATAATGACCGTGTAGTTCTGGCATTGCACGTAGCTTAACACATACAAATTCCCTCAATTAATCATGAATTAATTAGGGAATTTTAAATTAATTAGATAAATGAATTTTTGGTCGGTTGTTGCACGAATTATATTAAAACAGCGTTTTTTAATCTTAGCGGTTATTGTTGCAGCTACCATTTTTTTAGGATCAAAGATTTCTAACATTCAATTTTCACATTCCGAGGCCAATCTTTTACCACAAGATCATCCAGAAAATATTAAATACGATCGGTTTTTAGAAGTTTTTGGCGAGGAGGGCAACCTTATTATTCTAGCTATTCAAGATACGGCAGTTTTCAAAACCTCTAATTTTAACGCCTGGATAGACTTTAATAAACAACTTGAAGCATATTCTGAAGTAGATTTTATTGCTTCAATTAGCAACATTCAAAAGCTTAAAAAAGATACTCAAAAAAAACAGTTTGTTGTTGAACCCTTATTTAATCACAAACCTCAAACAGATGATGAAGTTTTAAGTATAAAAACGGAGCTTTTTGATAAATTACCGTTTTACAATAACATTTTATTTAATAAAGAAACCAATACTATTCGGTCTGCCATTTATCTAGATAAAGCGATTGTAAACACTAGTATAAGAGAAAAATTTGTTGTAGACATCCTCAATCCCGCAATTAAATCATTTGAGGAGGCTACTAGTTTAGATGTTCGCGTTTCAGGAATGCCCTACATAAGAACCATGAATTCTAAAAATATCATTGATGAAATTGGTATTTTTGTGGGACTTGCGTTATTGGTTACTTCTCTAATATTTTTCCTCTTTTTTAGATCTTATAGAGCCACTTTTATTTCAATGACCGTTGTAAGTATTGGTGTGGTTTGGGCTTTGGGGCTTATAGGCTTGTTTCAGTATGAGATTTCTGTATTAATGGCGTTAATACCACCTTTAATTATTGTAATTGGTGTACCTAATGCTATTTTCTTAATCAATAAATATCAAAACGAAGTAAAAAAACACGGTAATCAAGCCAAATCATTACAACGTGTAATCTCAAAGGTTGGTAATGCTACGTTAATGACCAATATTACTACAGCTTCTGGTTTTGCTACTTTTATTTTCACGAATAGTCAGTTATTAAAAGAGTTCGGTATTATTGCCTCTCTTAATATCGTCGCTATTTTTATACTCTCACTTTTAATTATTCCTATTATTTACAGTTTCATGCACAAGCCTAAAGAAAGGCACTTAGAGCATTTAGAGCGTAAATGGATTGATGGCATAGTTAATTGGATGGAAAATACTGTAAGGCACCACCGTTTAACCATATACGTAAGTACGGTTATTGTAATCATAGTGAGCATTATTGGTGTATACATGATCCGTGTTTCTGGCAGTATTATTGAAGACATGCCAAAAGGCAAACAGTTTTACAAGGATATTGTATTCTTTGAACAAGAATTTGGTGGTATTATGCCTTTAGAAGTACTGGTTGATACGAAAAAAAAGAAGGGAGTGATGCGACTTTCTACGCTAAAGCGGATGGAAAAACTCAATGAAGAAATTGATGAAATTCCAGAGCTTTCAAATGCCATTTCTGTCATTGATATCATTAAATATTCAAAGCAAGCCTTTTATAATGGCAACCCAAAATACTACCAATTACCCACACAACAAGAAAAGAATTTTATTTTATCTTATACTAAAAACTCTGTTTCTAATGCCAATATGCTTAGTAATTTTGTAGACTCTACTGGTCGTTATGCCCGCATTACTACGTTTATGAAAGATATTGGTACAGATCGAATGGAGATGATAGAAGAACGCCTACAAGACAAAATAGAAAAAGTGTTTCCAGAAAAAAACTTTGAAGTTTCTCTAACAGGAAAGGCTCTTGTTTTTCTAAAAGGTACTAATTATTTGGTAAAAAATTTAGCCATTTCATTATCATTGGCCATTCTACTTATTTCTCTATTTATGGCGTGGATGTTTAGGTCGTACAAAATGATAATTATTAGTTTGATTCCTAACATTTTACCGCTACTAATTACAGCAGGATTGATGGGGTATTTAGGTGTACCAATCAAACCATCAACCATTCTAGTCTTTAGTATAGCCTTTGGTATTTCTGTAGATGATACTATTCACTTTTTAGCCAAATACCGTCAAGAGCTTATTGCCCATAAATGGAATGTAAGAAAATCTGTGTATGCCGCCCTTAGAGAAACTGGTGTTAGTATGTTTTATACTTCTATTGTATTGTTTTTTGGATTTTTAGTATTTACAGTGTCTAGTTTTGGTGGTACCAAAGCACTAGGAGGTTTAGTCTCTGTGACCTTACTTTTTGCTATGATTTCGAATTTACTCCTATTACCAGCACTATTGTTATCTTTAGAGTCTAAAATTGCCAATAAAAAAACGTTTAAGAAACCAACTATTGCCATAATCCCAAAAGAAGACGAAGAGGAGAATATTTAAAACTAAAAAAGGATGAAAGGAATTATTTTAGCCGGAGGTAGCGGCACAAGGTTACACCCCATTACAAGAGGTATTAGTAAGCAGTTAATGCCTATTTACGATAAGCCAATGATTTACTATCCTTTATCGATATTAATGCTGGCCGGGATTAAAGAAATTTTAATAATATCAACCCCTACAGATCTTCCGTTATTTAAACGATTATTAGGTGATGGAAAAGACTTAGGTTGTGATTTTCAATATGCAGAACAGGCCATTCCCAACGGTTTAGCACAAGCTTTCGTCATTGGTGAAAAATTTATTGGCAACGATGATGTAGCTCTAATATTGGGCGACAATATTTTTTATGGTTCTGGTTTAGAAAAACTCCTTAAAGAAGCCTACCAACCTAAAGGAGGTGTTGTATTTGCTTATCACGTAAACGACCCCGAACGTTATGGCGTTGTTGAATTTGATAGCAATAAGAAGGCCATTTCTATCGAAGAGAAGCCCGAAGCACCAAAATCTAATTATGCAGTCCCTGGTTTATATTTTTACGATAATTCTGTAGTAGAAATTGCTAAAAACATCAAACCATCTGCCCGAGGCGAGTATGAAATTACAGACGTTAACAATGAATATCTTAAACAAGGAAAACTTAAGGTTGGTGTATTTGGTAGAGGAACAGCTTGGTTAGATACAGGTACCTTCGAGTCTTTAATACAAGCCCAACAATTTGTCCAGGTGATCGAAGATCGTCAAGGGTTAAAAATTGGCTGTATTGAAGAAGTAGCCTATCATAAAGGCTTTATTGACGATAATCAATTAAGAGCTATAGCAAAACCT